>NZ_JBHYYB010000006.1:96865-135320 GCF_042752535.1 Kitasatospora sp. NPDC059327
CGCGACCGTCATGGACGACCTGCCGGGGCGCTCCGCCGGCATGGGCTCGGCGGGCGTCGCGGCCGCGGGCGGCGCCGGCCGGGGGCCGGCCACCCGTTGGTGGCCGGCCCCCGGCTCGTCCGCGCGTTCCCACCGTTCCTCGGCTAGTCCTTGCCGAGCACCGTGACGTCCAGCTCGTCGGCCGCGTAGCCGGCCCGGATGACCTTCTTGTCGAACTTGCCCACCGAGGTCTTCGGCACCGACTCGACGACCGCCCAGCGCTCCGGCAGCTGCCAGGAGGCGACCCGCTCGGCCAGGAAGGCGCGCAGCTCCTTCAGCCCGGCGGTGGCACCCGGTCGCAGCACCACGGTGGCCAGCGGGCGCTCGCCCCACTTCTCGTCCGGAACGGCCACCACGGCGGCCTCGGCCACCTCCGGGTGGGCCATCAGGTGGTTCTCCAGATCCACCGAGGAGATCCACTCGCCGCCGGACTTGATGACGTCCTTGGCCCGGTCGGTCAGGGTCAGGTAGCCGTCCGGGGTGATGGTGCCGACGTCACCGGTGCGCAGCCAGCCGTCCTCGGAGAACTTGTCGTCCGGGCGCTCCGGGTCCTGCCCGGCCCCGCCGTAGTACGCCCCGGCGATCCACGGCCCGCGCACCTCCAGCTCGCCCGCCGAGACACCGTCGTGGGGCATCCGCTCGCCGCCCGGACCGGTCAGCCGGGCCTCGACCGAGGCCGGGAAGATGCCCTGGGTGACCCGGTAGGGCCACTCCTCCTCCGGCGTGAGGCCACCGGGCGCCTGGGCGAAGGCGCCCAGCGGCGAGGTCTCGGTCATGCCCCAGGCGTGCACGACCCGGATGCCGTGCCGCTCGTCGAAGGCCCGCATCAGCGAGGGCGGGCAGGCGGACCCGCCGATGACCACCATGCGCAGGCTGGAGGTGTCGTGGTCGCCCGCGTCCAGCTCGTCCAGCAGGCCGCTCCAGATGGTCGGCACCGCGGCGCTGACGGTGGGCCGCACCCGGGCGATCATCTCGGCCAGCGGCTTCGGCTGGAGGAAGCGGTCCGGCATCAGCAGACCGGCGCCGGACATGAAGGCGCCGTGCGGGATGCCCCAGGCGTTGACGTGGAACATCGGCACGACCGGCAGCGCGATGTCGCGCGGGGTGAAGGCGAAGTTGTCGCCGGTGTTGACCTGGAGGCCGTGCAGATAGATCGAGCGGTGGCTGTAGAGCACGCCCTTCGGGTCGCCGGTGGTGCCGGAGGTGTAGCAGAGCACGGCCGCCTCGCGCTCGTCGATGTCGGTCCGCCACGGGTACGTGGTGGGCCGGCCGGCGATCAGGTCCTCGTAGTCGTGCACCGCACCGGCGAAGCCGGCCAGCGCGGACCGGTCGCCGGGGCCGCTGACCACGATGTGCTTCAGCGTGGGGGCGAGTTCCGGGAGGACGGCGGCCAGCAGCGGGAGGACGGTGCCGTTGACGATGATCACGCGGTCGGCGGCGTGGTTGACGATGAAGGACAGCTGGCCCGCCGGGAGCCGCAGGTTGAGCGTGTGCAGCACCGCCCCCATGGACGGCGCCGCGAGGTACGCCTCCAGGTGCTCGGCGTTGTTCCACATCAGCGTGGCCACCCGGTCGTCCCCGGTCACCCCGAGTTCGTCCCGCAGGGCGTGGGCGAGCTGCGCGGCGCGTGCCCCGACCTCGGCGTACGTCCGGACGACCGGCCCGGTGCCGTCCCAGGTGGTGACGGTCGACTTCGCGTGGATCGTCGACCCGTGCTCCAGGATTCTGGCGACGGTGAGCGGGACGTCCTGCATCGTGCTGAACACGGGTCCTCCTTGACCTGGCGGCACTGCGACTGCGGCTGCGACCGCGCCGCCACCGGGCGGCCACGGCGCGGCCACGGGCTGCTACTGGGCGGTAATACAGGCACTTGAGCCCGATTGTGCCTCTCCGTCCGCCCGCTGTCAGCATCCCTGCCCCGTTGCACGGATCACGGATTCGCGGCGCCCGGCGCCGCGCTCACCACGCGGGCCGCTCGTCCCGGTCGCGCTCCCGGGCCAGGGCGGCCAGGCCGTCGAAGGTCCGGAGCAGGACGGCCCTCCGCTCCTCCTTGTGGCCCGGGACGGGCGCCAGGCCGTCGATGCTCCGCTCCCAGACGGCCATGAAGTCCGTCCTCCAGCCCTCGATCGTCGCCGCGGTGGGAAGTGCGGCGCCGACGTGGTCCCGGGAGGCGATCAGGTGGAGCAGTTCGAGGTTGCAGGGGACGGCCACGCCCCAGTACTCGTCCGGCTCCAGTTCGGTCCGGTCGCCGGACATCGCCCGCTCGACCTCGTCGATCAGCCGGTCGGTGAGCTCGGCAAGGTGGTCGGCCGCCGTGTCGCTGTCGAAGTTGCCGCTGCCCCAGGTGCCCATGCGTCCTCCGTGATCGGGCTCTTCGGTCAGCACCGTTGTAGCGGCCCGCACTGACAGCGGCACGCGATACTGAGGGGCATGAGCGACAGTCATGACGATCGCCGGGTGCGACCGGAGCCGGCCGGGTTCCGGGTGCCGTGCCCCTGCTGCTCCGACGGGGTGCGGACGCGGGCCCGGCTGGGCGTTCGCGCCGACCGGTCGGGCACCGGCCACATCCCGGAGACCTGCCGGGCCTGCGACGGGCGCGGCTGGCTCTCGCTCGGCCTCCGGGACTGACCCGGCGCGGGCGGCCGGTTCGAGCGGACCCGCGCGCGCCGGTCAGGCGGCCGGTCAGGCGGCCGGTCCGGGCCGGTGGAGACGGACGCAGACCTCGGGCTCCGGCGAGTACGCCGGGTCGAGGTAGAACCCCTGTTCGGCGGCCACCCGCAGGACGTGCTGGGCACCCGCGCCGCGGTAGGTCGCGAGGTTGACGCGGATCCGGCGGGGGCCTTCGGCGCCCTGGCCGTTGCCCCGGGCATTGCCCTGGCCGCCGCCCCGGCGGGTCTCGCGGGCGACGATGCGACGGACGTGCCGGTCCCAGGCGGCGGCGCTGCCGGAGAACTCGGCCCAGAAGGCGCGCGGTCCGACCGTCCAGCGCGCGCCCCAGCGGTCCCAGTAGTCGGGTTCGGGGTGCTTCACCCAGAACGCCGGCAGGCTGAGCGCGCCGCAGACGGGGACATAGGCGAACTGCAGCACGAACATGAACGGCAGCAGGAGCGCGAACCGGGCCGGGCGGGGCCCCCACGGCGTGCCCGGGGCGGCCGGCGGATCCTGCGGACCGGGCGCGGACACCCCCACCGGGGCGGGGAACCGCCGGCTGAGCCGGACCCGCCCCAGGTCGCCGCCGGAGGGCACGCCCTGCCAGCCGTACCGCTCCGCGAGCCGCACCACACCGGCCGCGCCCAGGCCCCGGTAGAGGCGCACCGCGAGCTTGATCCCCATCGTGCGGCCGAGGTCGGCACCCACGTCACCGGCGCCGGCGGCGTACTCCGCCTCGGCCGTGCGGATCCGGCGCTCCAGGATCGGGGCGACGTAGCGCTCCCAGTCCTCGGGACGGCCGGTGAGCTCGGCCTTGAGGCGGCGCGGCGGGAGGAAGGTGCGGTTGACCTTGAGCCAGGCGTCGGAGTCGGGGCCGGACGGGCCGCCGCCGCCGCTCCAGAGCAGGATCGCGAACAGGGCGGCCAGAGCGGCGATCCAGAGCGGTGCGTAGATCCACTGGAGGGTGAACTGCAGCAGCACGGCGACCCGGCTGCGGCGCGGCCGCGGGCCGGGGAAGGGGCCGTCGAAGGACGGGGCGGCGGACGGCCGGGCGTGTCCGTACGCGTCGCTCCGGGTGTACGGATCGGCCTGGGCGTACGGATTGGCTGTCGGCTGCGGACCGCCCTGGGCGTACGGGCCGGCCTGGGCGTACGGGTGGTCGGCCGGGCTGTACGGGTTCGCCTGCGCATACGGGTTGTGCCCGACGTACGGACCGCCCTGCGGGTACGGCGCCGGCTGCGGACCGGTGCCCTGTCCACCCGCTCCGGCGTAGTGCCCCTGACCGTCCGACACGCCCGTTCCCCCTCCGTGTGACCAATCGACGGGACACCCTATCCGGCCACCGATTCCGGCCCGTCAGCCCGCCAGCGGGGCGTCCACCTGGTTGCGGTCGACCGTCAGTGTGGCGCCCCCGTACGTCTCCTCCACATTGCCCCGGTACTGGTGGACGCGCTGGCGGTCGGCCCAGAGCTCGGGGGTCAGGGCACCGCCGCCGACGGTGTCGGCGTGGTCGTCCCAGCGGGCGTACCAGAGCGTGTCGGGCAGCGGGGAGCTGCCCGCCCGGGCGGCCGCGGCCAGGTCGGCAATGCCGGAGTCGAGGCTGGAGTAGAAGCCGGACCGGTAGCCGACCGCGTGCAGGCCCTGGGTCCAGCCGAGCGTGAAGTCGACGACGGCCTGGCCGCAGGCGGGGTCGCGCATCGGGTACGACTCGATGTCCAGGAAGACCGGACTGCCCGTGCCCAGACCGACGGACATCAGGCCGCGGACCGCCTCGGCCGCTTCGTCCCGTCCCTGCTGGGCCGCGCGGGCCGGGTCGATCCGCCGGGGCTTGCCCTTGAGATCGCTGCACGGGGCCTGCAGACCGACGTGGACCGGGAGGAAGTGCCAGCCCATCCCCCGCGCCTGGCGGACCCAGTCGGCGGTGAGCCTGGGCTGGGCGCAGCCGCGCTGGGACCCGCTGGTGTAGATGCCGACCGCGCCGTACGGGGAGGCGTCGCGCCAGAGGCGGAGGGTGTCGAGCGGGGGTGCGGTGCAGGCGTCGAACGCCGCACCGGTGTAGAGGTCGCGGATCCGCGGAGCGGGCGGACCGGCCCGGTCGGGCAGGACGGTGGCCCGGACGCGGGGCACGACGGCGGCCACCGGGGCGGTCGCCTCGGCGCTCACGCCTGCCCCGTCGGTCGCGAGCAGGAGCACGAGGGAGGCGGCGGCCGTGGCCGCCGGGCGGAGATAGCGCACCCCGCCTTGATACTGACGGACCATCGGACGATTGCGTCAACCGCGCCGCACGCGCCGGAGAAGCTCACCCTTTCAGGCGTACCCGTCCGCATCCGTCCGCATTTTGGTAACGAGCTTGCCCAGGAGTGACTCCTTACGGCAAACTCGCCACCATGCCCACGTCCCACTCCGGCCACACCACCTCCCCGCCGGCCGCCGCCGTCGCCGAGGCCCTTGCCATGCCGCCCGCCCCCAAGGGCGAGCCCGCCGGCGAGCGCGGTGGCTGGCGACGAGACGGGGCCCCCGCCCCCGGGCTGCCACCGGACGCGCAACCCGCCGGGCCATCTGCCCGGCGGTACTCGAAGCTCGTGCGGCGCCCGGAGCGAATCCCGGCGCCGCTCTTCTGTCTGGCCGCGATGTTCCTGGTGCAGCTCGGCATCGCGCTGTCCAAGCCGCTGTTCGACCCGCTCGGGGTGAGTGGCACGACCTTCCTGCGGCTCGGGTTCGCGGCGGTGATCCTGCTCGCCGTCACCCGGCCCCGCCTGCGTGGCCGCCGGCCGCGCGACCTCGCCGCCGCCGGACTGCTCGGGGTGGCGTCCGCCGGGATGACGCTGCTCTTCGCCGGGGCGATCGACCGGCTGCCGATGGGCACCGCCGCGACCATCGAGTTCCTCGGCCCGCTCGCGGTCGCGCTGATCTTCGCCCGCCGGGCCAGCCACCTGGTCTGGGCGCTGCTCGCGGCCGGCGGGGTGGCCCTGCTGACGCTGCTCGGCGAGGGCGGCGGCGGATCGTCGCTGGACCCGGTCGGCCTGGCCTACGCCTTCGGCGCGGCCGGCTGCTACGCGGCGTACATCCTGTTCACGGACAAGGTCGGCGCCGCGTTCCAGGGGTTCCAGGGACTGGCGGTGTCGATGACGGTCGGCGCGCTGACGCTGGCGCCGTTCGGTCTCGGCCAGGCCTGGGACGGGCTGACCGCGCCCGGCGCCTCCCCGCTGACGCTGCTGCTCGCGGTGGCCGGGGTGTCCCTGCTGCTCCCGGTGATCCCGTACGCGCTGGAGATGACCGCGCTGCGCAGGATGCCGCAGCGGGTGTTCAGCGTGCTGGTGAGCCTGGAGCCGGCGGTCAGCGCGCTGGTCGGTCTGGTGGTGCTGGGCCAGCTGCTCGGCGCGGTGCAGCTGGCCGGCATCGGCTGCGTGGTGGCCGCCAGCGTGGGGGCCACCCTGACCGGACGACGGTGACCGCGCGGGGGTGAACCCGGCCCCGGGGTGACCCCGGTCGCGCCGGGGCCGGGTGTCCCCGGGGCCACCCGGGTCACCGGGGCCATCGGCCGCTACGGCCAGAGCAGGGTCCGCGACCACTCCGGGGTCCGGACCGGGCCCGTCCGGGTGTAGCGCAGCCGGACGTGGCGACGGTTCGCGTCGCCCTGCCAGAACTCCACCTCGTGCGCCCAGAGCGTGTAGACGGCGTGCCCGGCCGCGACGGCGTCCGGTGTGGCCTCCAGCCGGCGGCGGGCGACCGCCTCCGCCTCGTCGTACTCGGCCCGGGAGGCCAGCGGCTCGCTCTGCCGGCCGACCAGCGCACCGACCCGCGCCGCCGGGGAACGGGTGGCGAACTCGGCCGCCGCGACCTGGTCGGCGGCCCGCTCGACCGTGCCCCGGACCCGGACCTGGCGGCCCAGCGGCGGCCAGTAGAGGGTGAGCGCGGCAGCCGGGTGGTCGGCGAGCTGGCGGCCCTTCGGGCTGTCGGCGGCGGCCGAGAAGACCCAGCCGGTGCCGGAGGCATCGACATCGCGCAGCACCAGCACCCGGGCGTCCGGGAGACCGTCGGCGTCGACCGTGGAGAGCGTGGCCACCTGCGGGTCCAGCACGCCGGCCGCGAGCGCGGTCGCGAGCCAGTCGACGAAGAGCGGGCCGGGCTCGGCCGGGGCCGACTCGGCGTCGAAGGACGGCAGCGGGCGGGCCATCGGCGGGCGGCCGAGCAACAGCTCGGGTACGGACCTGGGCTCGGGCCTCGCCTCGGGCCTCGACTCCGACCCCGGGGCAGGCCTGGCCTCGCCCGGACCGATCAGGCCCTCCTCCTCCGCTGCCATCGCGCCCTTCCTTCCGGTTGCCGCGGTCGCAGCCCCTCGCCGGCCGGACCGCCGGGGCCCGGGCGTGGGGTGCGCTGTCGGAGCGCAACCGTACCGCCGACGGGTGACCGTTCCGCGCCCGCCCTGGCCCGGAACGGGTCCGCGACGCCTACAGGACGCCTACGGGACGGGTGCGGGGCCGGCCGCCGCGCACCGGCCGCCGGCTCCGAACGCACTCGTGGGCGGCGCCGAGGTACGGCACCGCCCACGAGGCCGGTTCGCGGTGACCCTTTCCGCTACCCGGTTTCCCTGCATCGAGTTGTCTCGCTTCGAGCCCCGCCGCGAGCGCTCAGCCCGCTCGCGGCCACCCACCTCCGGCGCCCCCGCCGACGGTGGCACCCGTTCCCGTCAGTGGAAGACCGGGGCGAAGACGATGTTGAAGTTCTTGTTGGACTGGCCGGCCAGGATGACGCCCGAGTTGTCCTTCACCGCCAGGGTGTTGGCCTGGTTCGAGGCACCGGAGCCGGTGGCCGTCTGCTGGGTGGAGACGTAGTTGCCGTCCACGGAGCCGAAGACGTTGCCCGTCCCGACGTTCGACACCACACCGCTGTTGGAACCGTCGTTGGCCAGCGCGCCGTTGTCGGCGGCGGCGGACCCGGCGCCCGCCAGCAGCAGACCGGCCGCCAACGGGGCGGCGACCAGAAGACCGGCCAGCCGGCGGTTGCGGATGCGAGCCATGAGAGCCTCCAAGAAAACTGTAAATCGTGCATTGTGTGCGGGAGTTCGTCGGCCAGACGAACACCTGCGGGCTGCGACGCCGAGAGACAGACTTCCGCAACAAATCGACAAAGCACCACCTCGCGGCTCAGTTTTCGCCCGTTAGCGTGATATCCAGGGCAATGGTGAATAACGGGCGCCACAACGGACAGTGCGCCGACACACCGGCGCCGACCTGCGATTTCGCCCGAACGGTGGCAGCCGGCCGTACGTTCTTGGGAGGCGTGCGGGGAGCATACGAAGAACCAGGCGCACCACCCTGGCGCACAGCACCGGCGAACGCGCCCTCACAAGGGAGAGTCATCCTCCCTTGTCGATATATCCAGCCATCCTGGGATTGTTCCACCATCCTACTTAGCTCGCCGAAAGAGGACGGCCACAGAAGAAGTTGAATACGAAGAGCCGAAAATCAGACCGCCTTGCCGGGGTTGAGAATGCCCAGGGGGTCGAAGACCGCCTTCAGCTGCCGCTGCAGCTCCAGCGCCACCGGGCCCAGCTCACGCGCCAGCCACTCCCGCTTCAACAGCCCGACCCCGTGCTCCCCGGTGATCGTGCCCCCCAACTCCAGCCCCAGCGCCATGATCTCGTCGAAGGAGCGTTGCGCCCGCGCGGACTCCTCGGGATCGTCGGCGTCGAAGATGACGATCGGGTGGGTGTTGCCGTCGCCGGCATGGCTGACCACCCCGATGGTCAGTTCGTGGCGCTCGGCGATCGCGGCGACACCGTTCAGCATCTCGGCCAGCCGAGAGCGGGGCACCGCCACGTCGTCGATCATCGTGGTCCCCAGCCGGTCCAGCGCCGGCAGGGCCAACCGACGTGCCTGCAGCAACAGTTCGGATTCCGCCTGGTCATCGGCGGGCACCACCTCGGTCGCACCCGCCGCCCGGCAGATCTCCCCCACCCAGGCCAGCTCGGCCGCCGGATCCGGCCCGTCGAAGGCCACCAGCAACAGCGCCTGGGTCGATTCCGGCAGCCCCATCTGCCCCAGCTCGTTCACCGCCCGCACGCTGACCGCGTCCATCAGCTCCATCAGCGACGGCGTGAGCCCGCGCGCCATCACCTCGCACACCGCGGCGCCCGCCGCGTCCGCGCTCGGGAACTCCGCCGCCAGCGCCAACTGCGCGGCCGGCAGGGGCCGCAGAGCCACCACGGCCCCGACCACCACGCCCAGCGTGCCCTCCGAGCCGACCAGCAACCGGGTCAGGTCGTACCCCGCGACCCCCTTCGCCGTCCGGCGACCGGTGGACAACAGCCGCCCGTCCGCCAGCACCACGTCGAGACCGAGCACGTACTCGCTGGTGACGCCGTACTTGACGCAGCAGAGCCCGCCCGCGCCGGTGCCGATGTTGCCGCCGATGGTGCAGGACTCCCAGCTGGACGGGTCCGGCGGGTAGGAGAGGCCCACCTCTGCGGCCGCCCTCGACAGTTCCGCGTTCACCACACCGGGCTCGACGACCGCGATCCGGTTCACCGGGTCGATCTCCAGGATGCGGTTCATCTTCACCATCGACAGCACGACGCAGCCGTCGACGGCGTTGGCCGCACCGGAGAGCCCGGTCCGGGCGCCCTGCGGCACCACCGGCACCCGCAGCTCGGTGGCGGTCCGCAGGACGTGCCGCACCTGTTCGACCGTCTCCGGGAAGACCACCACGGCGGGAGTGCCGGCCGCGCAGAAGCCCGCCATGTCGTGGCTGTAGGCGGCCATCACATCCGGGTCCACCACCAGTGCCCCGGGCGGGAGACCCCGTGCCAGTCGGTCCGTCAGATCACTCATCGCCGCCTCCGATCGCCGCCCGGCGCGTCGCCCCGGCCGCACGCCCGGCGGTCGTACGGCCGTCGCGCCGCACGCCGTCCAGTCGTCCGAGATCGAGCCGTCCGCCGCCCGTCACCTCTGCTCGCACTCTGCCCCGCCGTCGCACGACCGGCAAGTACGCCGCTCCGGCCCCGGGGGCGCGGCCGGCCGGAACAGGCGCCGGCCCCGGCGCGACGGCGGGCGCCTGTTCCGCCGCTCGCCGCCGCGCCCGCCGCCGCGGGGCCCCGCGCCACCCGTCCGGCTACGGACGGACCACCGGCTCCTGGAACTCCGTCACCCAGTCCGCCGGCGCGTCCGGGCACTCCAGGTACAGCTCCCGCGCGTACCCCGTGGAGCGGTAGCCGTTCTCGTCGATGAACCGGGCCAGCGTCTGGAACGCGCCCAGTGCGTCGTCCATCGACCCCCGGTGCACGATGGTCGCCGCCTCCGCGATCTCCGGCAGGTCGACCACCTCGAAGCCGCGACCCCCGGACACCGCCGCCCCGACCGGGACGGCCACCCGGATCAGCACCGCGCCGTCCCCCTCCGGCGTGTCCTCGTACCGGGCCACCGACGGCCCGGCCTCCGCCACCCCGGCCTCCGCCAGCCGCCGGCAGAGCTCCCCGAACAGCGGGCCGATCACCGGTCCGATGTCCTCCGGCTGGTAGCTGCGCGCGACCGCGGTCAGCTCCGCCGCCCGGACCGACGGCACCCGCTTCACCACGACGTCCTGTGCAGGCATGGTTCCCTCACTCTCGATCGTCCGGAGCCTCGCCTCGACCCGGCTCAGCCGCTGGGCGTCCGCCGCCATCGCGGCGGCCAGCTCGGCCTGCCGCAGCCGCAGCATCCCGCGCAGCTCGGTCGCGTCCACCCGCTCGTCCAGGACGGCCCCCACCTGCTGCAACGTGAAGCCGAGGTCCTTGAGGGCGATGACGCGGTTGAGCCGGGCGAGCTGGGCGGCCTCGTAGCAGCGGTAGCCGCTGACCGGGTCGACACGGGCCGGGCGCAGCAGTCCGATCGCGTCGTAGTGACGCAGCATCCGGACCGACACCCGGCCGTGCTTGGCGAAGTCTCCGATGTTGAACATGATGCCTCCAGTGCAGACCCTCACACCGTGTCATGGTCAAGCACCGGCGCCCACGGCCGGGCTCGCGGCCCACCCCGGCCGCCCGTCAGTCCGTCAGTCCGTCAGTCCGTGACGTCGAACCCGCGCCGCGCCCCCAACTCCCGCAGACTGCGCTGACCGGGGATGCCGTTGGCGTCCGACCCCGCGTAGCCGAGGCTGCGCTGGAAGGCCGCGTAGGCCTGCACGGACCTGCTGCCGAGCGAGCCGTCCACCCAGCGCTGCTCCAGGTACCCCTCGTCGGCCAGCGCCTGTTCGACGATCCGGACCTCACCGCCGTAGGTCTGGTGGCCCTGCTCCGCACCGGGGTCGGTCCGGGCCGCCGTGACGATGTGGGCCAGCGAGACGCGGCGCGGCGAGGGCAGCCGGCCGAGCAGCCGGCGCAGCGAGTCCACCCCCGGGACACCGTCCGCGTCACTGCCCGAGTAGCCCAGACCGCGCTGGTAGTCCTGGTAGTTGAGGGTGTCGGCGTCACGCCAGTCCTCGTCCGGACCGGTCGTGTAGTGCGAGCCGTGCCCGGCCGCCACCAGCGCCTCGCCCACCTCGCGGACCTGCGGCCCGTGCGCGCCGTAGCCGTACTCCAGCCCGTTGATCGTCACCCGGTCGCGGGACGGGCCGGAGTCCGACCGCGGCGGCGGCAGCGGGGCACCGCCCCCGCCGGCCGCGATGCCGGGCAGGACGAGGGCGTGGAACTGCCCCACCCGGGCGTCCCCCGGACAGGCGGTGCCGCCGTCCGACCACTCCGGGAACAGCCGGTGGTAGCCGAAGCCGGGATCGTCCGCCGTGCGGCAGACCCGCACCGGGATCCCGTGCTGCCGGTGCAGCCAGATCCCGAGCGCGATCAGCGCGGCGATCTGCGCGTCCGTCCACGGATCGGTGCTCTGGTCGTCACTGGCCGACTCGATGCTCACCGCTCCCGTGCCGTCGGCCCTGCGGTTGGCCGCCATGTTGGCGTCCGCCCGGGTCTGGGTGCCGATGAACTGGCCCACGCTGCCGTCGTAGCCGACCCCGAAGTGCGACTCCAGATTGGTCGAGTCCCGCCAGTACTCGTAGATTCGGCGCGGCGCCCACGGCGCCGCGATGCTGTGGAAGATCACCTGCGTCGGCACGATCGCCGGCTGCGCGTCCGACTCGGGCTGAAGCTCCAGCTTCTCAGCGCCGGGGTACCAGGCCATCCGTCTCTCCTCGCCGGGCCCAGGGCAGTCCGCCCCTTACCCCCGGCACACGAACCCCTCAGCCCCCCACGAGGACGCCCCCGCCCCAAACCCCCCGTTCAGGTGAACTCGCCCCGGAACACGCGAAAGGCGGGTGCCGGAAGCTTCCGGCACCCGCCTTGAGCAGGTGGTTCTCCAACCAGCGGAGAGCGTGGGATTCGAACCCACGGTACGGGGTCACCGCACGACAGTTTTCAAGACTGTTCCCTTAGGCCGCTCGGGCAGCTCTCCAGGCGGAGGTCAGCCTAACGGGTCCGACGGGGTTCGGTGCACCCGTTCCCGGGTGGTCAGTCGCCGACGCGCTCCGCGAGGGTGACCTTGGTGGTGAGGGTCTGGCCGTTGCGGGTGTACTCGACGTCCACGGTCTCGCCGGGCTTGTGCGTCCAGATCTTGCTGACCAGGGCGGGGCCGTTCTCGATCGGGCTGCCGCCGAGCTTGGTGATGACGTCGCCGGGCTTGAGGCCGGCCTTGTCGGCGGCGCCGCCGGGGGTGACGGCCGGGGTGCCCTGGATGTCGCGGGTCTGGATCTGCGCGCCGTCGCCCTTGTAGTCATCGTTGCGCAGGACGTCCAGCTTGGCGTAGACCGGCTTGCCGGTCTTGATCAGCGTCTCGGCGACCCACTTGGCCTGGTTGATCGGGATCGCGAAGCCCAGGCCGATGCTGCCGGCCCGGCCGGTGCTGGACGTGTTGGACTGGATCGCCGAGTTGATGCCCATCACCGCGCCGCTGGCGTCCAGCAGCGGGCCGCCGGAGTTGCCGGGGTTGATGGAGGCGTCGGTCTGCAGGGCGTTCATGTAGGAGGACTGCGCGCCGGTCTCGTCGCCGGAGGCGACCGGACGGTCCTTGGCACTGATGATGCCGGTGGTGACGGTGGACTCCAGGCCGTACGGCGCGCCGATGGCGATCGTGGAGTCGCCGACGTTGACCTTGTCGGAGTCGGCCAGCGGAAGCGGCGTCAGCTTGTCCTTGGGCGGGCTGTCGAGCTTCACCACGGCGACGTCGTAGCCCTCGGCGCGGCCGAGCACCGAGGCGTTGTAGGAGCTTCCGTCGGCGAACTTGACGGTCAGTTTGCCGCCGTTGGAGGCGGGCGCGACGACGTGGTTGTTGGTGAGGATGTGGCCCTCGGTGTCGAAGACGAAGCCGGTGCCGGTGCCCGACTCGCCGTTGCCCTGCGCCTTGATGGTGACGACGCTGGGCAGCGCCTTCTGCGCGATGCCGGCGACGGAGCCGGGGACGGGCTCGGTCTTCTGGGTGTTGTTCGCCTGGACGGTGGTGCTCCTGTGGTCGTCCGAGGCGGAGATGCCGCCGCCGTCGCGGTCCGCGACGGCCACGCCGAGCGCGCCACCGGCCACACCGGCGACCAGGGCGACGGCGGCGATCAGCGCGATCAGACCGCCGCGCTTCTTGCGCGGACCGCCGGGCTCGGGGGCACCCGGGTAGTCGGCCGGGTAGCCGAGCGGTCCGCCCGGGTACCCCGGGCCGCCGGGCGCGGCGGGCGGAGCGTCGTGGGCGCCCCAGCCGCCGAGCGGCTGGCCGGCGCCGAACGGGTGGTGCGCGGCCGGGGCGGGGGGTGCCGCCGGGGCGCCGTACGGGTCGTGGGCCGCCGCGACCGGGGTGCCCGGGGTGGCGTACGGGTTGGTGACCGGCGCGGCGGCGGGGGCCGCCACCGGGGCCGCGGGCGCGGCCGGTACGGGCGGCAGGACCGGCGGGGGTGCGTCGATGTACCCGGCCTCGGCCACGACCGGCGCGGGAGCCGCGACCGGCTCGGCCGGGACGGCGGGCGCCGGCTCCGGGGCGCCGACCTTGCTGAACGCCAGCGTCGGCGTGAACCCGCCGGACTCCGGCGCGGCCGGGGCGGCGGGCGCCGGACCGTCATGAGCGGGACCCACGACCCCCTGACCGTCGGAGGGCTGCTCCCCCTGTGGCCCGGTGGGCCCAACCTCGCGCTCGGTGCTCACGGACGACCTCCATAGCTGACAGGACCAACAACCATAGTTTTTCGCACACTCGATTCGATTGCCGTAAGGACCCCTCTGAAGAACTCATAAGAATCCTTAGCCCGGCCCGACAGCGGCCCCCTCCGGCGCCCCGACCGCCCCCCCGACCCGACCCCCCGACCCGACCCCCCGGTGGAACCCTCGGGACGCCCCGCGGAACACCCTCGGAGCACGCCCCGGGCGTCCCGCGATGCGGACCGCCGGACGCCTGGCCTTGGCGTTCACCCCCGGGCCGGTTAGCCTGTCGCACAAAACTGACACGCGGGAGCTTGGACCCACCAGGCTGAGAGTGCGCCGGTCGACCGTACGCCACGACATCCGTGGGCGGACCGTCGAGGGGGCGCAGACCGCCGGAACCTGTCCGGGTAATGCCGGCGTAGGGAGTATCGGCCATGCCGCCTGCTTCGCCATCCTCTTCTTCGGGCGCGCCCGCGTCCAAGGATTTCCCCGAGTCGTCCGCTCCCTCCGACGCCGCCGGCGGCGCACCCGGTTCCACGGGCACCGCCACCGCCGTGCTGGACCGACCGGACCGGACCGACCGGGTCGAGGCCCCGTTCGTCCTGGACACCGAGCCGCCGCGCACGCTGCGCTTCCGGGACCACTTCGCGCTCTGGATGAACCTCGGCGTCAGCCTGATCGGCTTCACCACCGCCGCCACCGTGCTCGGCGCACCGGGCAGCGAGCTGTCGCTGGCCGCCGCCGTGACCGCGATCGTCGTCGGCACCGTGGTCGGCACCGCGATGCTCGGCGTGGCCGCGCTGATCGGGGCCCGGACCGGCGCACCGGCGATGGCCAACCTGCGCGGGCTGTTCGGGACCAGGCTCTCCTACGTGCCGACGGTGCTGAACATCGTCCAGTGCGTCGGCTGGGGCGTGTACGAGCTGCTGGTCATCGCGATGGGCGCGCAGACGGTGGCGCACACCGAGGGCTACCGCTGGGTGTTCGTCGTGCTGGCGGGCGCGGTCACCACCGCGCTGACGATCTGGCCGCTCGGCGCCATCGCGGTGCTCCGCCGCTTCGTCGCCGCCGCTGTCGCGGTGGCGATGGTGTACTTCACCGTCCAGCTGGGCCGCAACGGGGTGTCCGACCCGGGCGCGGGCAACTGGCACGGCTTCCTCCGGGCCACCGACGCGATGATCGCGGTGTCGATCTCCTTCGTCCCGCTGGCCGCCGACTACACCCGGCACTCGCGCACCGCCCGCTCCGCGTTCTGGGGCAGCTTCTCCGGCTACACCCTCGCCCAGGTCTGGTGCTACGTGCTCGGCCTGTTCGCGCTGCTGCAGGCCGACGGCGACGCCACCCGGATCTTCGACTCCTTCCTGGGCGTCTGGGCCGGCTGGCTCTTCCTGCTGGTGCTGGTGCTGCGCGAGACCGACCAGTCCTTCGCCAACGTGTACTCGACCGCGATGTCGGTCCACAACCTGCTGCCGAAGGTGGACCGCCGGGTGCTGACCGGCGGCACCGGTCTGCTGATCACCGTGCTGGCGCTGCAGATCACCGAGTTCACCGACTCCTACTACGCCTTCCTGGGCCTGATCGGCTCGGTGTTCGTGCCGATGTTCGCGGTGCTGGCGGTCGACTACTTCCTCGGCGCCGGGCGGCGCGGCTGGAACCTCGCCGCCGACGCGCCGTCCCGCTGGCTGATGCTGCTGCCCTGGGCACTCGGCTTCGCCGTCTACCAGGTGATCGCGCCGACCGCGATCGCCGGCTGGTGGACGGACTTCTGGACCTCCGTCCAGGAGGTGCTGCACTTCACGCCGCAGGAGTGGACCTCGGCCTCGCTGTTCGGCTTCCTGGTGCCGGCCCTGGCCACCTGGGCGCTCACGCCGCTCACCCGGCGCACCGCCGCGGCCTGACCCGACCGGCCCGGTCCGCGCACCGGGCCGGACAACGGCGCACCACGCATCGCGCAAGCACACCGCGCACCGCGCACCGAGGCGAAGACGGCCCCGCAGGTTGGGGCCGTCTTCGCCTGCGTGTCACTTCCGCCGCCTATCGTGGACGGCGTGACCAGCCCCGACCTCTCCCCGGCGGCGGCGCGCACCGCGCCGTCCGTCCAGGTGATCGCCCACCGCGGTTCCTCGCACGCCCTGCCCGAGCACACGCTCGCCGCCTACCGCCGGGCGCTCGACGAGGGCGCGGACGCGGTCGAGTGCGACGTCCGGGTGACGGCCGACGGGCACCTGGTCTGTGTGCACGACCGCCGGATCGGCCGGGTCTCGGACGGCCGGGGCACGGTCTCCTCGATGACGCTGGCGCAGTTGGAGGCGCACGACTTCGGCGCCTGGAAGACGGGCGAGCCGAGTCAGGACCCGGCCCTGCGCGGCGTCCTGCGGCTGGAGAGCCTGCTGGAGCTGGTCACCGACTGCGGGCGCCCGGTGGACCTGGCGATCGAGACCAAGCACCCGGTCCGCTTCCGCGGCCGGGTGGAGGCCGAGCTGCTGCGGATGCTCGACCGGTTCAAGATCGGCGGGACGCCGGAGGGCGACCGCCCGCAGGCCCGGATCATGAGCTTCTCCTCGCTGGCCCTGACGCGGGTGGCCGCGGCCGCCCCGGAGTACCCGCGGGTGTTCCTGTTCGAGCGGACGCTGCCCCTGCAGGGCCGCCTGCGGCCGGGCGCCGCGCTGCCGGGCGGGGCGCGGATCGCCGGCCCGGGCATCGACCTGGTGCGGGCCAGACCCCGGCTGGTGACGCGCCTGCGGGAGCTGGGCCACCAGGTGCACGTCTGGACCGTGGACGAGCCCGCCGATGTCGAGCTCTGCCTGGAGCTCGGGGTCTCCGCGATCATCACCAACCGTCCGGCGGAGGTGCTGGCCCAGCTCGGCCGGTGAACCGTTTCGCCTCCCGCGGGGCTCGTGAACCGCCGGGCCGACCCTCGAACCCCGGGCGCCCCGCGGAGCCCACCGGGCCCGGTGGCCACCCGCCGCGCTTCGACCTCGTCCGCCCCTGCGGCCTCACCGGTCGGCGATCGCATTGGTACGGACTCAAACCTTTTCCTGTCGTTTTCTGGCGAAGATTATGCACTTCCACGACAGAGGGTGAGCGCGGAATCACCTCCCGCGCACCGTGCGTCGCTCGGTTTGAAATGTCCGCGCGGGATCGCCGCGCGGTCGTTTCCGACGTGTGACCAAGGGGCATCCATCCCTCGGCATACGCTGAAGGAGGTCCGGGGGTGGCGTTGATGGTGGCGCGTGAAGTGCCGACTTCATCGACCATGGCAGTGCCGCACGGCCCATCGAGTGTCGGGGTCGCACGGCGCCGACTGCGTCGAGATCTCGGTGACCGGGAGATACCGGAACCGGTCATTGATGATGCTGTTCTGATCCTTTCCGAGCTGCTGAGCAATGCGTGTCGTTACGCACGGCCACTGGGCCCGCTGCCCGTGCTCGGGCGCAGCGCCCGGGCGGAGATCGTCGACCAGATCCTCGTCGGCGTCCCGTCGGGCCCGGCCGAACCGGTCAGGGCGCCCGGCGCTCCCTCGTCGGGCGCATCGGGTACGGCGGGCGCATCGGGTACGGCCGGCCCGGCAGGTACCGCGGGCCCCTCGAACGAACCCCGGCCGGACGACGGCGACAGCGACGGCGGCGTCCTGGTCCGCTGGCAGATGCACGCGGACGGGATCCTCACCCTGGAGGTGACCGACGGCGGTGCGCAGACCCGGCCGGCCCCCGCCAGCCCGTCGTTGACCTCGCGCGGCGGCCGCGGACTGAGCATCGTGGACCAGCTGGCCAGCGACTGGGGCGTGCGCGACGCGCCCGGCGAGGTCACGGTGTGGGCCGCGCTGCCCGCCCGGGCCCGCCACGCCCGGCGGACCGGTGGTGACGCCCGCAGCGCCTGACGGCTGCGAGCAGCGGTCCCGCCCGGGCCCCTCCGCCACGGCGGCGGCCGAGCCCCTCCCGCCCCGGTACGACGGGCCCCACGCCCGCTCGCGCGCCCGACCCGCGCGGTCCGGTCCGCCGCCCCGTCACGGGGCACTCCCCGCCCCGGCGCGTGCCCACGCGCCGGGGGAACGTCAGTAGGCTGCCCGGAGCACACCGAAACCGTCCCCGGGAGAGCCGCACCATGGGCAAGAAGGCCGCCAAGAAGGCGCCGCAGCGCAGCCAGTCCACCACCGCCGTCACGGGGGAGATCCCCGTGGTCGGAGCCCGCGAGAACTGCCCGTGCGGTTCGGGCCGCCGGTACAAGGCCTGCCACGGCCGGGAGGCCTCGCACGCCGTGCAGGAACTGGTGCACCGCCCGTTCGAGGGCCTGTCCGGCGAGGCCGACTGGGTCGCCCTGCGCGAGCTGGTCCCGGCCGCGACCGTGCCGCTGACGCTGGCCGCCGGCGTGGCCGAGGCCGCCAACGGCGAGGTCCCGTCGGTGACGCTGGCCACCGTGCTGCCGCTGGCCTGGCCGGCGCTGCGCCGCCAGGACGGCTCGATCCTGCTCGGCCTGCAGACCCAGTCCGCCTCCGGCGACCTGAGCCGCGACCTGGCGGACGCCCTGGAGCTGGCGCTGGCCGCCGAGCCGGGCTCGCCCGTCCCCGCCCGCCGGACCGTCCCGGGCGGCCGCCGCCTGCAGGACCTGCTGGACACCTCCGCCGCGTTCACGCCCGCCGTGCACACCGGTTTCGAGTTCTGGCTGGAGGACGCCGACACGGCGACGGGCGAGGTGGCCGCCTCCCTGGAGCGCGCCAACGCCTCGGCGATCCCGACCGAGAAGCTGACCGGCGTGGACTCCGCGTACTGGTGCGGCACCCCGGACAAGAACCACCTGCGCTGGGTGATGACCGTGCCGGAGGAGCAGCTGCTGGACGCGCTGGCCCGGCTCACCGCCGCCGACCAGTCCTCGCTCGGCCCGGACACCCGCCTGGTCGGCTCCTTCCGCGCGCACGGTCTGACCGTCCCGGTCTGGGACCTGCCGCTCAGCATGACCGCCACCGACTGCGAGAAGCCGGCCGCCGAGTTCGCCGAGCGGCTCGCCGAGACGCTGGCCGAGCCCGCGCCGCTGACCGGTGAGGAGCGGCGGGCCCGCGCCAACCTGGTGAACCGTCAGGTCACCTTGAACTAAAGGTCACTCGGATCCGGGTGATACGCGTCACATTGGCCGCCAGTACCGCAATTTCCGGGCGGGCAGGGGCTCTTGGAAATTGGCGCGGGCGCGGATCCTTGTTACTGTCTAAAGAGTCCGGTCGCTGGTGCATCCCCCGTCGCCAGCGGCCGGATCTTTTGTTTTCCGGGCCCGGCCGGTGAACCGTGCCCGATCAGTGCCCGGATCGATCGGCACCGCGGGCCGATCGGCACCCGGCCCGCGGCGGCGCCACCCGGGAACACCTCGGCCCCGGAGCCCCCGCCGGCGCACCGGCCCGGCGCCGGCGGAAGCCGCGACGCAGCCCGGCGCGCGCCCCGGTCAGTACGCCGAGCGCCCACTGTCCAGTTGGACCGTCGCCTCGACCAACTCCCCCAGCAACGGCCCGACCTCGGGCAGCCACACGCCGCCGTCCGCCGCCGGGCGCGGCGGGAGCACCCACCGCACCCCGCCGCCCGCCCCGCCGCCGGGCGGCAGCGGCAGGAAGCCGCCCGACCCGTGGTACCGCAACGAGCCTGGCACCCAAGGCAGTTGGGCGAGCATCTCGCCGAGCGCATCCAGCGAGTAGGGGGCCACCAGCATCGCGTAGCGGCCGGGCATCGACAGGACCGGCCCGAGCGGGAGCCGCAGCGCGGCGAGGTAGGCCAGGGCCCGGGCCCCGGCCGCCGCGGGCAGGCTGACCGCCGAGACCGTCCCGCCGGTCGCCGCGAGCACCGGCGCGTCCGGGCTCTGCCGCTCCCACCACCAGCGCACCATCCGGGCATCGGTGGTGGCCGCCAGCAGCGGCGGGTCGTGCGGATGGGCGCCGGGAACGGAGCAGTCCTCGTCCCCGCACGAACAGTGGCCGTCGAACGACAGCGTGCCGGGGACCACCGGCCAGCGGTGGTCGACGGCCGCGGCCAGGGCGGCGGCCAGCCGGGTGGAACGGGCCGCCGACCGGCTCCTCGAGTTCTCGCGCATGACGCTCGTTCCTTTCCGTGACCGCTCGGGTCGCTCCGGCCCCGCCTGCCCAGGTCGGGGAACGCCGCACCGACCCGAACCGGGCCGGCGGGCTTGGCGAGCCGCGTGGCGGAGGTGGAGCACGGTGTGGAGCACGACATGAAAGAGCCGTGGATCAGAGCCGTGAATCAGAACAGCCCTTGGAACGAGAATCCCGTACGCGACCGGATGGACGCCGCCCGGGCGCGATTGGTTCCACCGTACGAGTGAGTGACTTCCGGCCGACCCGGCCGACGGGCGGCGAAAGCATACGATCCGGACGGCCGTGGGGGTCGTCGTGACGGTTCTGCCCGTTCTCCGGCCGCTCCATGCCCGCGGGCCCGGCCGGGGCGCGCACGAACGGAGCGGTCCCCCGACCGGGCCGCGCGGGATGTGGAACCGGCCACCCGCGCTGTCGCGGATCTGGACATGCCCCGAATGGCCTGTGTAGAAGTGATGGCATTGCTGTCGATCAATGACGAGTAGTAGCGAATCGAGGCGAATCACGCCCTTTGGCCGTGCTCGCTCCAATCGGCCGTACCTGGGGGTCCCGCATGGCACGTACCACCGCGTCAGGAGTGGCGGCATGACCGAGTCCCACCCACCGTCGGCATCCTCCGAGCCGGGCGACCCCCGTCGCCCCCGCGGGCTCTCGGTGCTCGACCACCCGGGCTTTCCCGGGGCCCCCGCCGAACCCGCCGAACCCGCCAAACCGGCCGAACCGGCCGAACCGGCCGGGCAGCAGGCCTGCCCCGGCGACGAACCCCGGGTGCGCGCCGAACCGGCCGGCGCCCCGGAGGCCCGCACCGCACCCCCGGGCGGCCCGCAGGACCGTTTGGCCGGACGGCTGTCCGATTTCACCAGCCTCCACGAGCACACCGAGCGGCTCGCCCGCGCCCGCGGCCTCACGGCCACCCTGGAGGCCGTGCTGGCCTCCGGCACCACGCTGCTCGGCGCCCACCGCGCGCTGCTGGTCACCGCGCTGCCCGGCGGTGGCCCCAGCCAACCGATCGGGTACGGCCTCGACCGCGCCAGCCTCGGCGCGCTGGAGACGGTGCCCACCGAGCAGAGCCTGGTCGCCCGGCTGCTGCGCGAGCACGACCGGCCCGCCGAGCTGCGGTCGCGCGACCTCGCCGACGACCCCGCGATCGGCGCCCGGCTGCGCGAGCTGGCCGCCCACCTCGGCCTCGGCGGCTGCCACGGACTGCCGCTCGCCACCGAGGAGGACGGCCCACTGGCCGCCGTCCTCTGGTTCTACGACGAGCCCGCCGAACCCACCGAACGCCAGCGCGAGCTGGTCCGCCGGTACTGCGACGTCGCCGCTCCGCTGCTGGCCAAGCAGCTGGACACGGAGCGGGTCCGGCGGACCACCGAGGCGCTGCGCCGCGGTCTGCTCCCGGACCGCCTCCCGCAGCCCGCCGGCCTGCGACTGGCCGCCCGGCTGGTCGCGGCCGGGCTGGACCGCTCGATCGGCAGCGACTGGTACGACGCCATCCCGCTGCCGGACGGCACCGTCGGCCTGACCGTCGGCAGCGTCTCCGGCGACGGCCCGGGCGCCGGCCCCGGCTCCGCCCCGGGCGCGGCGGCCGCGATGGGCCGGGTCCGGGCCGCGCTGCGGGCGTACGCCGTGCTGGAGGGCGAGGACCCGGTCTCCGTCCTCGGGGACCTGGAGCTGCTGCTCAAGACCACCGAACCGGCCCGCAGCGCCACCGCCCTCTACGCCTGGATCGAGCCGGACGAGCGCCGGATCACCCTCGCCGGCGCCGGGCACTGCCCGCCGGTGCTGGTCACCCGGCAGGGCGCCGAGTTCGTGGAGACCTCGCTCTCCGCGCCGCTCGGCATGCTGTCCTGCTGGGAGGCGCCGGGCGTCGAGCTGACCGCCGAGCGCGGGGACACCCTGGTGCTGTACACCGAGGGCCTGGCCCGCCGCTGCGGCCCGACCCTGCACGCCGGGCAGGCCAACCTGCGCCGGGCCGCCGCCGACGCCCCGCGCGACGTGCGGATCGACCCGGACCGGCTCTGCGCCCACCTGCTGGCCGTCTGCGCGGGCCGGGACACCGGGCCCGCCACCGACGACCTGATGCTGCTGGCCGCGCGCTTCGACTAGGGCGTGCCTCATCACTCGCGTCGGATCAGCGCGCGGCGTCGGGCGGGATGCCCGGCGTCGCGCGCCCGGCGGGAGTGATGAACACGCCCCAGTCCCCGGACGCCTCAGGCCGCGGCCGGAGGCGGTACCTCCCGGCCGAAGGCCGCCGGAGGTCGAGCGGCCGGGCGTCCGTACCATGGACGAACGGCCGCCCACGTGCGTCGCGATCCGACGCCCCCCGGCCTGCGCCCGGGGCACCCCCACGGGCGGCACACGCGCGCAAGGAGGCGACGTACGTGACCGAGGACCGCACCCCCGCGGTGGCCGAGAACCCCGAGGCCATCGGCGGCGAGGAGCCCCAGGAGTTCAAGGGCCGCAAGAACGGCCTGTACTCGGAGGTCTCCGACGAGCTGGCCGCCTCCATGAAGTCCGGCTGGGCCGACACCGAGCTGCACGGCCTCACCCCGGTCGCCCAGGCCCCGTACGCCGCCGAGCGCCGCGCCCGGCTGTCCGCCGCCTTCCCCGGCGAGCGCCTGGTCGTGCCGGCCGGCACCCTGCGGGTCCGGGCCAACGACACCGACTACAACTTCCGCGCCGCCAGCGAGTACGTGCACCTCACCGGCGACCAGACCGAGGACGCGGTGCTGGTCGCCGAGCCCGCCGGCGAGACCGGCCACACCTTCGGCCTCTACCTGCTGCCGCGCTCCGACCGCGAGAACGGCGAGTTCTGGCTGGACGGCTACGGCGAGCTGTGGGTGGGCCGCCGTCACAGCCTCACCGAGCAGGAGCGGCTGCTCGGCCTGCCGGTGCGCGACGTCCGCAAGGCCGCCGAGGAGCTGGCCGCCCGCGCCACCTCCGACGCCGTCCCGACCCGGATCGTGCGCGGCTACGACGCCGGTCTGGAGGCCGCGCTCGCCGAGGTCCTGGACGCCGACAAGGACGCCGGGCTCAAGGAGTTCCTGAGCGGCCTGCGGCTGGTCAAGGACGAGTGGGAGATCGGCGAGCTGCGGGCCGCCTGCACCGCCACCGTGAACGGCTTCACCGACGTGGTCCGCGAGCTCGGCCAGGCCGTCGCCACCTCCGAGCGCTGGATCGAGGGCACCTTCTGGCGCCGCGCCCGGGTCGAGGGCAACGACGTCGGCTACGGCTCCATCTGCGCGGCCGGCCCGCACGCCACCACCCTGCACTGGGTGCGCAACGACGGCGAGGTCCGTCCGGGCGAGCTGCTGCTGCTGGACGCCGGTGTCGAGACGCACACCCTCTACACCGCCGACGTCACCCGCACGCTGCCGATCGACGGCCGGTTCAACGAGCTCCAGCGCACGATCTACCAGGCGGTGTACGACGCCCAGGAGGCCGGCATCGCCGCGGTGGGGCCCGGCGCCCGGTTCCGCGACTTCCACGACGCCTCGCAGCGCGTGCTGGCCGAGCGCCTGCTCGCCTGGGGCCTGCTGGACGCCTCGGTGTACGACCTGGAGAAGGTCCTGGAGCTGGGCCTGCAGCGCCGCTGGACCCTGCACGGCACCGGCCACATGCTCGGCCTGGACGTCCACGACTGCGCCCACTCCCGCACCGAGGAGCACGTCGACGCCCTGCTGGTGCCCGGCATGGTGCTCACCGTCGAGCCCGGCCTGTACTTCCAGCAGGACGACCTGACCGTGCCCGAGGAGTACCGCGGCATCGGCGTCCGGATCGAGGACGACATCCTGGTCACCGCCGACGGCAACGAGAACCTCTCGGCGGGCCTGCCCCGCCGCGCCGAGGACGTCGAGGCGTGGATGGCCTCGCTGGCCTGACCGGTCGCGACGGGCCCGGCTCCCCGAGCGGGGGGCCGGGCCCGTCGCTCGGGCCGCTACTTGGCGACCACGGGGTGGGTGAGGTACTTCTCCCCGAGCGCCGGGAACGGCTCCGGGGCGTCCAGCTGCAGCGCCGACAGATGGAGCGGCAGCGCGCCGGCACCGTCCCTGGGGGTCAGCCTCAGGCGGTAGCGCACGACCTTGGACTGCCCGGGGGCCAGCGGGAACGCCGCGCCGCTGTTCAGGGACTTGGAGGTGCCCTCCAGCGTGGCCAGGTCGAGCTGCTTCCAGGTGCTGCCCTCCTGCCGCTCCAGCACCCCCTCGGCACCGCCGAAGGCGTCACTGACCGGTGAGCCGGGGTATTTCATCACGTACACCGTCGGCATCACCGACGCGTAGCCGGTCCGGCTCGTGTTCCGGAACGTGACCGCGAACTCGACCGGGGTGCCGTCGTTCGGCACCTCCTGTCCCGCACCGAGGCCGCCGTCGACGGTCAGGGCCACCGTGTTCGACTTGGCGACCGGTATCGAGTTCTTGTGCCCGCTGACGTCCAGCGAGCCGATGATCGAAGCGAGCCCCGGCAGGTAGTCGGCCTTGAGACCGTTGGCCGCCACGAACACCTGGTCGTCCTTCATCCCCCAGAGCTGGGCGGTGAACGAGTCCGTCGCCGTGCAGGACACCTGCCACTGGGTCTTGTCGATCGCCCGGCCGCCGGCCACCGTCTCCTTCGTCTTCACCGGCGCGCCGACCGACGTGTAGCCGTCCGCCGGGAAGTAGGGACGGCCCCACATCGGACAGTTCGGCTGGTGGCCGAACCCGGCAGGCGCGTCCAGGTCCCACGCCAGCGGCCACATCCCGCCCTCGATCTCGCCCGAAGCGATGTAGACGGAGACGCGGACGCCGTACGGCTCACAGCTGCCCGGGGTCCAGTTCGTCTGCGGCGTGGTCGGCGCACCCGGGCTCAGGACGCACACCGAGGAGTCGGTCCCGGTCGGGGGCAGCACCTTCCACCCGGCCGGCACCTTGAACTTGACGCCGCGGAAGGCGTACGTGGTGGCGGCGGACGGCGGCGTGGCCGGGGGCGTGGTCGCCGGCGTGGTCGCGGACGTCGACACCGGCGGCGGGTCGGGGACACCGAGCGGCGCCTCGGTCTCGGCGCCCGTCGGTCCGTCCGTCGGCGACGCGGCCGCGGCGGTCGGGCTCTCGGACGGGGTCGGCTCCGCCGTCGGGCCCGCGCTCGGGCTCGCGGTGGCCGTGACGGTGGCCGCCGGTCCCGGATCCCGTTCGCCGGCCACGGTGTCCCCGCGGAAGCCGAGCACACCGAACGCCAGCGCGGCGGCCAGGCCCAGCAGCGGCACGGCGGCGAGGTGGGCCGGCCTCAGCCGGCGCGCCCGCCGGCTCGGCGGTGCGGCCGGGCGCAGGTCGTGCGCGGTGATCCGGGTCGCGCGGGCGTCCAGCGCCTCGCGGAGCAGCCGTTCCATCGGGGTGTCGTCCGGCCCGTCACCGTCACCGCCGGACCGGCGGGGAAGTCTGTCGGTCATCGAACCTTCTCCAGATGCTTTTCCAAGGCGTCCAATGCCCGGCTGGCGGTGGACTTCACAGCACCCCGGGAGAGCCCCAGGGTCTCGGCGATCTGCGCTTCGGACAGGTCCGACCAGTAGCGCAGTACCAGTACCTCGCGCTGGCGGGAGGTCAGCTCCTGCAAGGCGACCAGGACGCGCCGGTGCTCGTCGTTGAGCACGGCGTGGTCCTCCGCCGACGGCGCGTCGGCCTCGTGCGGGGGGACGTACTCGCGGGCCGTCCGGCGGCGCCGCAGCATCGACCGGGCGCCGTTGACCACACTGGTGCGCAGGTAACCGAGAGCGTTGTCCAAGTCCTCCAGCCGCTCGCCGTGGCGCTGGTAGAGCTGGGTGAAGGCCTCCTGGACGACGTCCTCGGCGAGGTCCTGGTGGTCGACCAGCAGGACCGCCATCCGCACCAGGCCCAGCCGGTGCGCGTGGTAGAGGTCGGTCAGGGTGGGCCGCTCCTCCGACTCGGTCCGGCGCCCGCCGCGCAACAGCCGGAAGCCCGACCGGCGCTGCGCCGCCTCCTGCTCGGAGCCCGACGACGCGCTCCGGGGGGCGGGTGTCCCGCCCGCCTCCTGCGCGCCGAAGAGCAACCCGAGCAACCCGGGGCGGAAGAAGCCGCCGCTCCTCCCGCGTACCGCAATCGGCCCGATGGCCATGGACATCCGCGTTCTGCTTTCCCCCAGGACGGCGCCCGGCGTGCACCGGACCGTCGCAGCACATGATCAAGATCGTGATCGGCGGAATCCTGCCACCGCCGCGACCGCCGGCACCGTCCGCCCCCGTACTGATGGACGTGCGGCGGCGGCCGGGGTTGCGGGTGGGTTCCGGAAGAATCCCGGCCTGGCCGGAACGACTACACTCACCGACATCCCGCCACCCGCCGCCCAGCCCGAGGGGACCTCATGGCCGACCAGCAGAGCACCGGCCCGGTGGCCGTCGCGATCGGACGGCGGCCGGAGCCGGTGCACGATGTCGCGGTGTACGCCTTCGACGGCATGACGCCGTTCGAACTCGGCGTGGTGGTCGAGGTGTTCGGCCTGGCCAGACCCGAGCTCAGCGGGCTGCTGGCCGCCCCCTGGTACGGGCTCAAGGTCTGCGCCGACCGGCCCGACAGCGCGCTGCGGTCGGTCGGCGGCTTCTCACTGACCGCCCATCACGGCCTGGACGAGCTCGCCGCCGCCGACACCGTGGTGATCCCCGGGGTGCCGAACGCCTTCAGCGGCGAGGTGTCCCCCGGGCTGGTCACCGCGCTGCGCACGGCGCACGAGCGGGGCGCCCGGATCGTCTCGATCTGCTCCGGCGCCTTCGCCCTGGCCGCCGCCGGCCTGCTGGACGGCCGCGAGGCCACCACCCACTGGCGGTACGCCGAGCTGCTCCAGCGGCGCCACCCGTCGGTGCGGGTCAACCCGGACGTGCTGTACGTGGACAGCGGCTCCGTCCTGACCAGCGCGGGCAGCGCGGCCGGGATCGACCTCTGCCTGCACCTGGTCCGCCGGGACCACGGCGCCAAGGTGGCCAACAGCGTCGCCCGCCGCTTCGTGGTGCCACCGCACCGGGACGGCGGGCAGGCCCAGTTCATCGAGGCGGCCGTGCGACCGGTCGAGGAGGAGGACGACGGCGTCGCCCGCTCCATGCAGTGGGCGATGGACCACCTGTCCGGCCCGCTGACGATCTCCCTGCTGGCCCGGGCCGCCCGGATGTCCGACCGCTCGTACCTGCGGCACTTCACCGCCCGCAACGGCACCAGCCCGATGCGCTGGGTCATCACCCAGCGCATCGCCGCCAGCCTGCCGCTGCTCGAATCCCCGGACGGCTCGGTGGAGGAGGTCGCCACCGCCGTCGGCTTCGAGAGTGCCGCGACCTTCCGCCATCACTTCGGCCGGGTGATGCGCACCTCCCCGACCGCCTACCGGCGCGGCTTCGGGCGCGGGGTGGCCTGAGCGGCGGACGCCCGGACCACCCGGCCGGCGCGCCTCAGGCCCGCTCGCCGGTGCGGAAGGCCGCGTTGGCCAGGATCGCGTCGTGCAGCCACTGGGCGAGGCCGGGGGCGAGCCGCTCGTAGGTGGCGGTGAACCGCGGGTCGGCCACGTACATCCCGGCGATGCCGCGGTGGATCTCGAAGGTGCAGTCGTAGAAGTGGTCGCGGATGTGTTGGCGGTGGACCTCGGCGAGGTCCATGGCGGGGCCGCCGTCGGCCGGCTCGCCGGCGGCGAGGGCCTCGACCAGCCGGGCGTTGAGCGCGTCCGCCTCGGCCTTGATCCGCTGCCAGTCCTCCTTGCCGTAGCCGCCGGTACGACGCTGTGACTGCGCCCAGGCGTCGGTGGTGCCCCAGCGCTGCTCGGCCTCGGTCTCCCAGCTCTCCTGGTAGGACTCGCCGAAGAGCTCGAACTTCTCCTCCGGGGTCAGCCGAATACCCATCTTCTGTGCCTCCATGGCGTGTTCGACGGCCGCGGCCAGGACCTGGAGGTGGCGGATGCGGTCGGTCAGCAGCTGGTGCCGGCGCCGCAGGTGCTCGGTCGGGCTGACCGAGTCGTCGTCCAGGATGGCCGCGATCTCTTCCAGGGGGAACCCGAGTTCGCGGTAGAACAGGATCCGCTGCAGCCGGTCGAGGTCGGTGTCCTGGTAGCGGCGGTAGCCGGCCGGGGTGCGCCCCTGGGGGGTGAGCAGTCCGATCTCGTCGTAGTGGTGCAGGGCGCGGACGGTCACCTTGGCGGTCTTCGCCACGGCCCCGACCGAGTAGCCGCCGGTCATCCGGGTCGCTCCCTTCTCGTTGACCACGACCCTCCGGCCTCCCGTTGCGTGAGGGTCAAGTCCAGTGTCGCGGGCCGGGTGCGGCGGGTGGCCGGCCCGGTCCGACCGGCTCCTCTGTCCGAGCCCCGTCCGGCCCGCGGTGCCGTCCGGCCCCGCCGGCCCGGGCCGTCCCGGGGGACGACGGCGCCGTGCGAGTCTCCGAGCGGGCGGCCCCGGACGGGCCCCGGCTTGGACGAAGCCGCCTATTGCCCGATCCCGGGCGCAGCCGCGACCATGACGCCATGACCACCACCTCTGCGCCCCTGGTACGACGGCTGGCCGCGGAGGCGGTGGGCACGGCCGCGCTGGCCGCCGTCGTGGTCGGCTCGGGCATCCAGGCCGCCGCGCTCAGCCCGGACGGCGGGGTCCGGTTCCTCGCCAACGTCGGTGCCTCCGCCCTCGCGCTGGTCGTCCTCGTCGAGCTGTTCGGACCGGTCTCCGGCGGGCACTTCAACCCGCTGGTGACGGTCGGCGCGTGGTGGGCCGGCCGGCGCGACGGGAGCGGGCCGACGCTGCCCGACCTCGGCGGGTACGCCGCCGCGCAGGTGATCGGCGCGGTCGGCGGGACGGGCCTGGCCAACGCGATGTTCGGACGGCCGTTCGTCGAACCCTCCGGACACGGCCGGGACGGCGGCGCGCTCTGGCTCGGCGAGGCGGTGGCCACCGGGACGCTGCTGCTGGTGGTCGCCGGGCTGACCGGCAGCGGGCGCGGCCGCCTGGTACCGGCGGCGGTCGGCCTCTGGGTCGGCGCGGCCTGCTGGGCCACCTCCTCCGGCGGGTTCGCCAATCCGGCGGTGACCCTCGGGCGGGCACTGACCGACAGCTACACGGGGATCGCGCCCGGCTCCGTCCCCGGCTTCGTCCTCGCCCAACTGGCCGGGGCGGTGGCCGCCCTGGCACTGGCCGCGGTGCTCTTCGGCCGCTCCGGACCCGCCCGGACCACGCCCGTGCCGGACGACGCGCGGGAACTCGTCGCGGGCAGCGCGACCGCGGCCGGCTGAACCGGCCGCACCGCGCTCAGCCCGCGGCCCCCACCAGCGCCCGCTCGCGGCGCCGGGCGGACCGCCCACCGGTGTCTGCGCCGGAGCGCGGCCGGCGGTCCTGCCGGGTGGGCCAGAGCAGCACGTACGCGGCCGACAGCACCACGAAGGCCAGCCGGACGAAGCCCCGCGCCGGGTCGGACGGGATCAGCAGCGTGCCGCCGTACAGCGCGGCCAGGGCGATCCAGCTCCACCACGGCACCAGCCGCTTCTGGCCGACCGCGTCCCAGAGCAGGGTGCCGAGCATGATCGAGGCGGTGTAGTAGGTGTAGACGCTGGGGTCGAACAGGATCCGGGCGTCCGCCCCCAGCAGCACGACCGCCGGCCACCGACCGCGCCACACCGCGATGCTGCCCAGCGTCAGGCCCAGGCCGAACTGCAACGGCCGGTCCCACCACGGGGTGGTCGGATCGGTCACCCCGAACCAGCGCAGCGCGGAGGCCGGCTGGTTGGGGATGGCGAACTTGGCGGCCGCCACCGTGTCCAGGTTGCCCAGGTAGAACGGCAGCCAGGCGACGGCCACCAGCCCGGCGAACCACAGCGCGGTGCGCAGCCAGGCGGGCCGGGGCAGCGCGAGGATCAGCGGGGCGAAGGCCAGGGCCCAGGGCTTGGAGTCCACCGCCAGCGCCAGGTAGACGCCGACCTGGACGGCCCGGCCCCGGCTGAGCGCGTGCGCGGCGAGGGTGGTGAAGAACAGCGCCAGCACGTCGTCCAGGTGCGCGAAGCGGACCGAGACCTCCACCCACATCGGGATGAACGCCAGCCCGGCGACCAGCAGCCGCTGCTGCAGCCGGCGGTGGTTGGTGCCGGTGCCCAGGTAGTACCGGGCGGCGGTGCGGCCGACCAGGACGAGCATCACCAGGCCGAGCCCGGACATCGCCGCCTCGGCCAGCACCTGGCCGGTGTGCGCGGGGAACGGGCTGAAGAGGCGGGCGACGGCCAGGCTGACCGGCCCGATCTGCAGCTCGGGGTGGTGGGCGTAGAGCGACAGCCCGCCGTCGGACTGGCCGCTGAAGAGCAGTTGCTCGCCCTGGCGCAGGTAGTGCCAGGAGAAGCCGCCGCTGGGCTCGACCAGCAGGAACCAGAGAACCGTCCAGGCGACCAGCAGGACGTGATGTCTGCGGACGGGCAGACCGGCGATCCGCCCGGTGGCGGCCTCGTAGTCGGTGCTGAACCGTGCCGACCGTGCTCCCCGCACCCCAGTACCTCTCCCGACGCAGATCCCTCTTCGGCCGGTCATCCTATGTGACCTGACGGAAGCGACCGTGCCCCTCGGGTGTCTGTGGAAGGACACCCGAGGGGCACGGTCGTCGGCCCTGGCCGGGGCCCGGGCCGACGGTGGCCCGGTCGGCCCGCCGCGGGCCGGTCGGCGGGCCGGTCGGCCCGGTGGGTCAGCCCTGCTGGGCGGACTTGCGGCGGCGGAGCAGCACGAGGGTGCCGGCACCGGCCGCGAGCACGGCGCCACCGGCGATGGCGATACCGGTGGTGTCGTCACCGCCACCGGTCTGGGCCAGCGCCTTGTCGGCGTTGTCGGCCGCTGCCTTGGCCTTGGTGACGGCGGCCGGGGTGAGCTTCGGCGGCGTGACGGCAGGCACGGTCACCGGGAAGTCGATCGGCTCCTGGACGCCGGTACCGCCGGTGGCCGGGGCGGAGGTCGTCGGGGCCGGCGGCTGCGCGGTCGCCGAGGAGGACGCGGTGGCGGACGCCGAGGGGCTGGCCGACGCCGAGGCGGTGGCCGACGCCGAGGCGGTGGCCGTGGCGGACGGCGTCGTGGTGGGCGTCGCCGACGGCGTGGTGGTGGCGGTGGGCGTCACCGTGGGGGTGGCCGTGGGCGTGGCGGTGGGCGTCGGCGTGGCGGTCGCCGAGGGCGAGTGGCTCGGCGACTGGCTCGGCGAGCCGCTGGGCGACTGACTGGCCGACGGGCTGCCGGTCGGCTTCACCGTGGGGCTCGGCTTGCCGGTGCTCGGGCTGGCGGTCGGGCTCGGCTTGCTCCCGGCCTTGATGGTGAAGCCGGCACCGGTGACGCCGTCGCAGCTGAAGTGACCGTTGCCGACGGGCTCGTGGGTCTGGTCGTCGAGCTGCTCGGAGAAGACCACCGGCACCACGCCGGCCTTGCCGAGCGGGGCGTCCTTGGTGAACGAGGCACGGACCTTGATGGAGACGTCCTTGCCCCGGTTGACCCCGAGCAGCGCGTCGTCGGAGTCGACCCCGCCGAGCAGGACGAGCACCGCGTCGTCGTCCGAGTCCCCGCCACCGGGCGCGACCGAGCCGGGCAGCCAGCCGCCGCCGGGCAGCTGGTACTCGACCTTGAGGTCGCCCGCCTCCAGGCTTCCCGCGCGGTTCTTGAACTTGAGCAGCGGGTAGAAGACGAAGTCGTGCCGGGTCGAGTTGTCGATCCGGAACGTGAACTCGCGGGCGTCGCCGCCCGCGATGAAGGTGTCCGGCACCCCGCGCACGGAGAGGTCCAGGCTCTGGCGCGAGGCCTTGTCGGCCTGCGGCGCCGCGGGGGCGGACGTGGAGCCGGTGGTGCCGACGGCGACGGCGCCCTGGGCGCCGGCCAGCACCATCGAGGAGGCGAGGGCGGCGGCGCCGGCGAGGGCGAAACTGCGACGTATGGACATGGGCAAGGAAGACCTCACGAGAGAGTCCGGGCGCGGCCCGGGGGCGCGGAGGGACAGGACTGTCCGAACAGTGGTCCCCCCACGAAGCTGAAAGTCCGACGGAGACTACCGAAGGATCCAGCCACTCCGGAAGCCGGGTACCACCCTTCGTGCACCATCCGGTCCGGACCCTGTCCGGTTGGCCCAACTCCGTCACTTCATAAGGCTTTTGCGACCGACCGGCGAGTGACCCCAGTGTGACCGGTACACGTCCGTGACACGACATCCGACGGCTCCGCGGTGGCGGAAAATCGCCGTCGGGCGGCCGGTCGGCGACCTACCGCCAGGAAACGGCCGGTCAGCCGGGGTCGGGTCGGGTCGGTCCGGGCCGGCTGACCCGGCTGACCGGCTCGGCTCAGCCCGCGAAGAAGGACTTGGCCGCGAGCACCGCCCGCTCGTCGTTCAGCACGTCGCCGGGGCGGGTGCCGTTGCCGAGCAGGGCGCCGCCCCACCGCATGCCCATGTAGTCGGCGCAGAGCCGCAGGGTGGCGACCAGCGGGTCCGCCTTGTCGGGCTCGGTGGCCAGGGCGGTGACGGCCCAGACGGTGCCGCCGGACAGCCGGGCCCGGAAGTCCGCCCCGGGCACCCGCAGCCAGGCGGACCAGTGGTCGAGGTAGAGCTTGGCGCTGGTCGGCAGCGAGTACCAGTACACCGGCGCCACGAAGACCAGGTCGGTCGCGGCCAGGGTGGCGTCCAGCAGGGTGCGTTCGTGGCCGACCGGCTCGCGGAAGCCGCCGTCCTCGCTGTGCCGGCGGTCCTCGAACGGGGGCAGCGGATGCTCGCTCAGCCGGAGCCAGCGCTGCTCGGCACCGGCCGGCAGGCTCGCCCCTGCGGCCAGCCGGGCCAGTCGCTCGGAGTTGCCGTCGCTGCGCGAACTGGCGTTCAGGAAGAGGAACGAACGCGGCGCGGCGGCGCCGGCGGTGCTCTCGGACATCAGGACCCCCCGTACGGATGACGACAGACGTCCCGAGCCTACGACAGCGCTCCGCCGGCTCCGCCGGACGCCGGCGGCCGCTACGCCGGCAGGCCCGCCCGGCGGCGCGCGACGGCCGCGACGGCCGCCCAGTCCTTCTCGCCGTCCCCGTGCGCGAGGGCGTCGAGGAAGGCGTCCCGCAGCACGCTGCCGAACGGCAGCGGCACCCGGGCCGCGGCGCCGGCGGTCAGCGCGAGGTCGACGTCCTTGAGCCCCAGCGGCAGCTTGAAGCCGGCCGGCTCGTACCGGCGCTCGGCGACCATCGCCCCGTAGCCGGAGTAGACCGGCCCGGGGAAGAGCGTGCCGGTGAGCATCTCGACCAGGTCGGTCGGGCGGACGCCGTTGGCCTCGGCCAGGCTGCACGCCTCGGCCATCGACTCGATCGCGCAGGCCAGCAGGAAGTTGGTGCTGATCTTGGCGGTGTTGGCCTGGCGCGGGCTGTCACCGAAGTGCCACGTCCGGCGGCCCATCGCGGCGAGCAGCGGCTCGGCCCGGGCCAGCGCCCGAGGGGCCCCGGCAGCCAGGATGTTCAGCTCGCCCGCCTCCGCCACCGGGGGCCGGCCGAGGACGGGCGCGGCGACGTAGTCGATGCCGTGCTCGGCGTGCAGCGCCTCGGCCCGCTCCGCGATCGCCACCGAGACCGTCGCCATGTTGACGTGCAGGGTGGCCCGGGCGCCGGCCAGCAGGGCGGGGTCGAGGAGCAGCTGCTCGACCGCGGCGTCGTTGGCGAGCATGGAGACCACCACCTCGCCGGCGAAGGCGTCGGCCGGTGTGTCGGCCGCCTCGGCTCCCCGGGCGACCAGCGCGGCCACCGGCTCCGGCGAGCGGTTCCAGACCCGGACGGAGTGCCCGGCCCGCAGCAGGCTGGCGGCCATGCCCTGCCCCATCGCGCCGAGCCCCACGAATCCGACCGTCATCGCGTCCATCGCCCACTCCCGTCCTCACCCGGCGGACCTGCCGGCGACCCCCGGCCGAAGCCCCGGGCCGCCGTGGGCGAGCCGCGAGAGCCGGGCCGCGAGAGCCGGGCCACGACGGACGGGCCGGCGCCGGCGGACCGTCCGGCCACGATCCATGATCCTCCGACTGTACGTCAGCCCGTCGGCGGCACCACGCTCAGGCGCGGGCGTGCTCCGGCAGCCCGTCGGCGGCACCACGGTCAGGCGCAGGCGCGCTCCGGCAGCCGGGCCCGGCCCGCCTCCAGCTCGGCGACGACCCGGTGGCGCAGCAGCTCGTACTGGGCCTGCAGCCGCCCCGGGCGCTGCGGGCGGGCGACCGGACGCCCGGGGCCGACCCGCTCGTCCGGGCCGAACTGCTCGCGGGTGAGGTCGATCTCGAAGCCGGTCGCGAACCGGTTCCACCAGTGCAGGTCCGTCCGGACCCCGCCGACGTGCACCTCGCCCATCATGAGTTCGCCGCCGAGCAGGTCGTGCAGCACCATCGCCGTCACGCCGCACTGGCCGCGGGCGGGATTGTCGGGACGCCAGTGGCCCAGGTCCTCGGGCGCACAGGTGTCGACACCCCAGGAGGAGCGGATCGCACGTTCGATGTCGTTGAGGGTCCACGCCGTCATAGCGGGAAGCCTGCCACGCGCCACTGACAGCGGCACAGGCTTTTCAATGGGCCACTCCGTGTTCTGCGCTGACCTTCTCGATCTTCACCCGTACGAGCAGCTCGCCGGGGACGCCGTTGCGGGCGCCGTACTGCTCGGCGAGTTCCTCGCCCATGTACCGGGCGGCGATCCGGGTGGCCCAGGCGCGCACCTCGGCGAGGTCGTCGCCGAGCCGGGCGGTGCCCTGGACGAGGGCGTAGGAGAACGGCGGCCGGTCGTCGTCCACGCACAGCATCACCCGGCCGTCCCGGGCCAGGGTGCGGCCCTTGACGGTGCCGGCACCGGTGTTGAAGACGATCTCGTCGCCCTCCAGCAGGAACCAGACCGGCGCGACGTGCGGCCGGCCGTCGGCCCGGGTGGTGGCGATCTTGGCGGTACGGGTGCCGGCGGCGAGGAACGCGCGCCATTCGGCCTCGGTCATGTGGGGCATGTGCCCATCCTGGCCGCTGCGGCACCCCGGCGCAGCGGGTACGCGGGATCCGGTACGCGCTCCCCCGGTGCGCGCCCTGGGCGTGGGCACGCCGGCCGGGGGCACGCCGGTGCACCGGAGCGGTCGGGGGTCCGCTCCGGTGCAGCGTGCCGCCGCCGGGGGCGCCGGGCGCCACATACCGGGTACGCCGCGCGCCGGGCGCGACCCGGCCGGGCGCTACTTGCCGAGCGCCGCGACACCCGCCTGGGCGAACTGCTCGTCCAGGTCGCCGCTGGGCGCGCCCGCGACGCCGATCGCCGCCACCGGCGCGCCCTTGGCCTGCACCGGGGCACCGCCCGCCAGGAAGAGCGTGCCCGGGATGTCCTTCAGGTTGGGCGCCTGCGCCAGTCGCTTGGCGAGCTCGGAGGTCGGCGCGTTCCAGGAGACCGCCGTGAACGCCTTGCGCTCGGCGGACTCCGGCGACTGCGGTCCGGCGCCGTCGCCCTTGAGCAGCACCCGGGTGATGCCGTCGCGGTCGACCACCGCGACCGAGACGTGCTGGCCGGCCTTGGTGGCCGCGTCCAGGGTGGCCTGGGCGGCCTTGGTGGCGGCCTCGATGGTCAGACCGGTGGTCTGGGTGAGGTTCTTGTTCTGGGTGTCGGCCTTCACCGCGGCGGCGGCGGCCGGGGTCTCGGTGGTGTCGGCGCTGGCCGAGACGGCACCGACGGTGGCGGCGGCCAGCGCGGCGGCGGCGACGGTACCGGTCAGCACCCGGGTGCGCACGGAGGTCTTCTTCATGGTCAGGCTCCTCGTCGGATCGGTCGGGGCCACGGCCGGGATCAGGGGGGCCTGGTCGGGCTCGACGGCTTCGGTACCGATCCTCCGGCCGGCGGCCCCCCGGCCACATCGACGGTCCGGCGGCGGCCGGCGCGCATGATGGAGGACGGCCCCGTCAACCGATCGGCTGATGCGCGCCCCGGTCGAACGGGTCACCATCGAGGGATCGGCGCAGGTCGGCGCGGTGGTCATGGGTGTCGACGGCAGAGTGGAAGGAGCCGCCCCGTGGAGCAGTCCCGCCCCGCCGGCGGCGAGCCGGACGACACCGGCGCCACCCGCCGCTCCGCCGGCCCCGGCACCGACCGGACAGGCACCGGCACCGGCAACGGCCACGCCCGGAGCGTCCCCGGCACCGCCGACGATCCGGACGCCGGCCGGCTGGCCGTCCTGCTCGACTCCGCCTTCCTGCTGCTGCTCGCCACCTCGCTCGGCCGCTACCTCAGCCACCACGCCGGCAACCCCCTCGTCCCGTGGGTCATCGGCCTCGGCCTCGCCCTGGCCGTCGCCCAGCCGGTCGGCTCCTGGCTGGCCCACCGGCGCCCGCCCGCTCCGGGGCACCGGCGCCGGCTCTGGCCGCTCGCCCTGGTGATCGCGCTCTGGGTGGTGCTGGTGCTGATGGCGCCGAGCTTCGCCTGGTGCGCCGTCCCGCTGGTCTACACCGCCCTGCGCACGCTGCCCGCCCGGGCGGCGATCCCGCTGGTGGCCGCGCTCACCCTGCTGGTGGTGATCGGCGAGATCCGGCTGCCGGGCGGGGTGGACGCCAACCTCGTCCTGCTGCCGCCCGCCGTGGCGGCGCTGGCCACCGCCGTCTTCCTGTACATGGAGCGGCAGGCCGAGCGGCAGCGGGCGCTGATCGCGGACCTCGTCCGCACCCGGCGCGAACTCGCCGCCACCGAGCGGCGGGAGGGCACCCTGGCCGAGCGCGGGCGGCTGGCCATGGAGATCCACGACACCCTGGCCCAGGGGCTCTCCAGCCAGCAGATGCTGCTGCAGGCCGCCGACCGCACCTGGGAGACCGATCCGGAGACGGCCCGGACCCATGTCCGCACCGCCGCCGAGGTGGCGGCCCGCAACCTCGCGGAGGCCCGCCGCTTCGTCCACGACCTCGCGCCCGCCGAGCTCGCCGACGGCCGGACCCTCGACCGGGCGCTGCGTTCGCTCGCCGAGCGGGAGTCCGCCGAGAGCGGGCTGCCGGTCCGCTTCCACCTGGACGGCGCCCCGGTGCCGCTGCCCGCCGCCGCGCAGTCCGCGCTGCTGCGGATCGCCCAGGGCGCGCTGGCCAACGTCCGGGAGCACGCCGGGGCCTCGGCCGCCGCGCTGACCCTCTCCTTCCTCGGCGACCAGGCCGTGCTGGACATCGCCGACGACGGCCGGGGGTTCCACCCGGCCGGGCCCGCCGGCGGTGCGCGGACGGGCGCGTCGGACGGCGGTGGACGCGGTCACGGCCTGCCCGCGATGCGGGCCCGGCTGCGGCAGCTCGGTGGGACGCTGACCGTCGAGAGCGCCCCCGGCGAGGGCACCGTCGTGTCCGCCGCGATCCCGCTGGAGCCCCGACGAGCCCCCCTGGAGTCCCCATGAGCACGGCCCCCACGACGCCACCGGTCCGGCTGCTGGTCTGTGACGACCACGCCGTCGTCCGGGCCGGCCTGCTGGCGCTGCTGGCCAGCGCCGGTGACATCGAGGTGGTCGGCGAGGCCAGTACCGGCGAGGAGGCGGTCGCCCTGGCCGACCGGCTGGCGCCGCAGGTCGTGCTGATGGACCTCCAGCTCGGCGAGGGCATCGACGGTGTCGAGGCCACCCGGCGGATCACCGCCGCGCCCGGCGCACCGCACGTCCTGGTGCTCACCACCTACGACACCGACGCCGACATCACCCGGGCGATCGGCGCCGGTGCCACCGGCTACCTGCTGAAGGCCGAGCGCCCGGAGGAGCTGTTCGCGGCGGTGCACGCGGCCGCGCGCGGCCGTACGGTGCTGTCGCCGCCGGTCGCCTCCCGGGTGATGGCGCAGATGCGCGCCCCCGCACCGCAGTTGACCGACCGCGAGCAGGAGATCCTGGCCCAGCTCGCCCAGGGGCTGGGCAACCGGGAGATCGCCCGGGCGCTGTTCATCAGCGAAGCCACCGTGAAGACCCATCTGGGCCGGATCTACGACAAGTTGGGCGTCGACACCCGGGCCGGCGCGGTGGCCGTGGGCAAGGAGCGCCGGCTGCTGCGCTGAGCAGCCGACCGGTGCCGCTCCGCAGCGGACGCACCCCCGGAGTGTCGGATTCCGGGCCGGCGGACCTCCGGCACCGGCGCCGACCGTTCACCCGAACGAGTGAGGCCGGACCGGCCCCGACCCCCTCGGACACCCTCCTCCGGAGCCCCTTCGGCGGCCGATCGGCACGTACACGGACCACCCGTGCGAGGAAAGGCCCACACCACGTCCGATCGGTGACGTCTCGTCACCCGGACGGACCCCGCCCGAAGCCCCTCCCGGAAATGTGGATGTTTCGTGGACCTCGCTATTGACAAACCAACCACTCGGTTTGTTAGCGTGGAGATCAACGACGCCTCCGGTGGTGGGGCCTCGCCAAAGGCCTGTGCGAACCACCCTCGCCGGAGGGTGTTGCCAGGGGGTGCGGCGAGGGACCGGGGAGTCGGGGGGTACGGCGTGCCGATGCCGTGTGCTGAGAAGGCGCGGAGCGAGTCCGGGGGGTCGGACTGCGCCCCGCCACCGTGCCCCCACCCCCCCGGCGCGCCCCCCCGAACCCCCGGCTCGAACACCA
>NZ_JBHYYB010000006.1:135330-186695 GCF_042752535.1 Kitasatospora sp. NPDC059327
TGGCTGGCCCGCGCTGCGGGGGCGGGGCCGGCGGTGTCCGGTGGCGGCGCGCCGCCCTCGGTGTGTTCTTTCCTCCGCCCGTCCCCGCCCGGGGGCCCCCCCCCCCGCGCCTCCTCGACGCGCTACCGCCGCCTGCGGGCACCAGAGCACCGCGGGACCAGAGCACCGCGGACTCAGGACACCACGGGCCCAGAGCGCCGCCGACGCACCGCCCGGGTCACCCCAGCGCACTCCAGTACGGACACCAGATCTCCGGCAGTGACGTCACCCCGGCGGCGGAGACGGGGAGTTCGGGACCGCCGCAGACGCCCTCCACCCACTCCGACCGGGCCACTCCCGGCGAGGTCGCCGTCAGCCGGGCCTCCCCCAGCGCGCCGAACTCCAGCGCGAGCCGGTAGCCGTCCGGCGTCACCGCGGCGACTCCGGGCAGGTCGCGACAGGCGTTCACCGAGGTGATGGTCCAGCCGCGCCGTCGCCACCCCGCCTCCAGCAGGGCCGGCAACTCCCCCCGGCGGGCGGCCGAGATGATCGTGACGATGTCCCGGCCGCGACCGACGTACCACTGGACGCCCCCGTCGGCCGGACCGGAGCCGGGCGCCGGCAGGCGCGCACCCGCGCAGGGCACCGCGTGCCGCCAGGACAGCTCCGGGCGGACGCCGTCCAGCGCCTCCCGCAGCAGGAGTTCGCAGCGTTCGGCGGCGACGGCCTGGTCGACCGCCGCCCGCGCGGGCGGCGCGAAGGAGCAGGTGGGCTCCGGCCACCCGGGCCCGGCCGGGTTCTCGACGTTCACTTCGGCTCCACCTGACTGCACCGGGCCCTCCGCTCTTCTCCCGGCGATCAACCCGGGAAGGGATTCCGTCACTGCGTGGACGGCGTGCCGAACCGCCGCAGTTCCACGGCCCCGCTCCGCCGGGTGACGCACCGGAAGCGGAACGAACCGGACCCAAGAGTAAACTGCACCGAGTAGTGCAATCCATCCCACGGAGGAGAGAGCCCCGATGACCGCAGGCACACCAGCCACGCCGGGAACGCCGGGCGCCACAACCGCTGCGGGCTCACGCCGCATGCCGGAGAAGCGCCTGGCCATCGCCCGCGCGGCGAGCACGGTCTTCGGGCGCGAGGGCTACACCCGGGCCAGCGTGGACACGATCGCCGCCGAGGCCGGGGTGTCCAAGCGCACCATCTACAACCACTTCGGGGACAAGGAGAAGCTCTTCCTCTCCGTCGCCCTGGAGACCGCCGGCGAACTGACCGAGGTCATCGCCCGGCTGGCCGACCGGCATCTGCACAAGATCGTCGACCTGGAGACCGACCTCACCGCCTTCGCGGTCGACCGCGTCCGGGCCGTCCTCGCGGCGGGCGACCACTACGCGCTCGGCCGCACGATCCGCGCCGAGGCCGGCAACATCCCGCCCGAGGTGCTCGACGCCTGGCTGGACGCCGGGCCGCTCGCCTCCCAGCGCGACCTCACCGCGCATTTCGGCCGCCTCGCCGAACTGGGACTGCTGCGAATCGAGGACGCCGAACTCGCCGCCACCCAGTACACCCAGCTCACCTTCAGCGGCGCCGCCGACCGCACCTTCTTCGGCGCGGTCCACGTGCCGGAGGCGGAGCTGATCCCCGGCATCACCGCCGGCGTCCGCGCCTTCCTGCGCCTCTACGGCAGCTGATCCGGGCCCGCCCACCGGTCCGGGCCCGCCCCCCGAACCCGCACCCACTCGCCGCGCCCGCGCCCGCTCGCTGATCCGGACCCGCCCGCCGCTTCGCGCCCGTCCACGAGGGCCGGCCCCACCCCCGGGGCCGGCCCTCGTCGTGCCGCCCGGCCGTCGTCCCCTCGCGTCCCCTCGCGTCCCCTCGCATCCCCGAAAGTGCACTGCACGGTGTAGTTGCTTCCATTACCTACACCGTGTAGTTTACTTTCTGTCGACGGGGGCCGCGGCCCACCCCGGCACCCGATCCGGCCACCCCACCCACGAAGGGACCCCAGCCATGCCCACCGTCACCGTCGCCACCGCCCGCATCCCCTACCGCGTCGTCGGCGAGGGCCCCGAGACCCTCGTCCTCGTGCACGGCACCGGCCCCGGCTCCGGCATGTGGGACCACCTGCTGGACGGCTTCACCGACCGCTACACCGTGCTGCTCCCCGAGCTGTCCGGCAGCGAGACCGCCGAGGACGACGGCGGCGAGCTGACCGTCGAGACCCTCGCCGCACAGGTCAACGCCGTCATCGAGGACGCCGGTCGCGGCCCGGCCGATGTCGTCGGCTTCTCGCTCGGCGCGGTCGTCGCCACCGCCGCCGCGGCCCGGCGCCCGGAGCAGGTGCGCCGCCTGGTCGCCGCCGCGGGCTGGATCAACGCGGACGACGAGTACCTGCGCAACATGATGACCGTGTGGCTGGCCATCGCCGACGACACCGCCGCCTTCGGCCGCTACGCCACCCTCACCGCGTTCAGCCGCGGCTTCCTCAACGGGATCGGCCGCGAGGCCGTCGAGGCCAACGCCGCGTTCATGCGGCCGACCCCCGGCACGCTGCGGCACATCGGCCTCAACCTGAACCTCGACATCACCGAGTCGCTCCCCCGCGTCCAGGCCCCGACCCTGGTGATCGGCTGCACCCAGGACGCCACCGTCCCGGTGGAGAACGCCCGCCGGCTGCACGCGGCCATCCCCGGCAGCGAGTACGCGGAGTTCGACACCGGGCACGTCGTGGTCTTCGAGCAGTCCGAGGCCTTCACCGCCACCGTCCGCACGTTCCTCGCGGCCGCCTGACGGGGCTTCCGCCCGGGTGGCCCTGACGGGCGGAAGCCGTCGGCGACACGGACGCCGGAGCACACCGCACCGCCGCACGCAAGAGCCGCGCCAGAACGTCCGATTATCGATCCTGCCGGGAACAGGAACTGATCGTCCGTCAGTTCACGGAGGAAGCGGGTCCGCCCCGCACCAGCCACTCCCGACCAGCCGAAGTGCAACCCAGGAGACGATCGTGCGCATACTCTTCACCGGTCCGGCCGCGCCCAGCCACCTGTTCCCGATGGTGCCGACCGCGCAGGCCCTGCGGGCGGCCGGGCACGAGGTCCTGTTCGCCAGCCCGAAGCCCATGGAGCAGCTCCGGGCGGCCGGCTTCCCGATCGTCGAGATCGGCGACGGCCGGCCCCTGCGGGAGGCGTTCGCGGAAGCCACCGGCGAGCGGCGGTACGCCACGCCGGAGCTGGACCAGGACCAGATCCTCGACCTGGCCGCCACCGCCTTCGCCTACGCCTCCCGCTCCACCGTGGACGACCTGTTGGCCGTAGCCGACGCGTGGGAGCCCGACCTGCTGATCCACGACTCCTGCCTGGCCTCCGCCCAGCTGGTCGGGGCCAAGCTCAAGATCCCGGTCGCGCTCCAGAACTTCGGCTTCACCTCCGGCCTCGACATGGCCGCGCGGCTGGCCACCCACTTCACCGACCTCTACGAGGCCCACGGCGTGGCCGGCCCGGCCGAGACCACCCCGCTGGACATCGTCCCGGCCTCGCTCGGCGGCGACCGGGGCGGCCTGCGGATGCGCTACCTCCCCTACAACGGCGGCGGCGTCGTCCCCCGTGACCTGCTGCGCCGCGGCACCCGGCCGCGGGTCGCCGTCACCCTGGGCACCGTGGTCGCCGAGATGGACGGCCTGCACGCGATCACCCGCCTGATCGAGTCGGCCGCCTCGGTGGACGCCGAGTTCCTGCTCGCCGTCGGCGACGCCGACCTCACCCACCTCGGCACCCTCCCGGCCAACATCCGCCCACTGCCCTGGGTCCCGCTGGCGGAGCTGCTGCGCGTCTGCGACGCGGCGGTCCACCACGGCGGCTCCGGCAGCACGCTCACCGCCCTGCAGGCCGGCCTGCCCCAGCTCCTCCTCCCCCAGGGTGCCGACAACTTCGCCGTCGCCGAGATCCTCACCGGCACCGGTGCCGCGCTGCGCTCGGCGTCCGAGGACGTCGACACCCCGCTGCTCACCCGTCTGGTCACCGACCCGGCGCTGCGCGAGGCCGCCGCCGGCCTCCGGGCCGAGAACGACGCCCTCCCCACCCCCGCCGAACTCGTCCCCGCCATCGAGGCCCTCGCCGCCGCCCCGCGCTGACCCACGCCGATCCGCGCCGACCCGCGCCCGGTCGGTGCCGGTCGTCCCCGGTCGGTGCCGGAAGCGCCAAAGCCGCAGGTCGCGAGACCTGCGGCTTTGCCGTACCCCGGGCCGGCGCTCGGGCCGGCACTCAGGCCGCCCGCTCCGGGGTGCGCAGCGCGAGACGGGCGGGCAGCCAGGTGCCCACGGCGGCGAGTGCGGTGCCACCGGCGAGGACGAGCAGGAGCTGCCCGACCGGCAGGGCGACCGCGGCGGTGCCGCGGGTGATGCCCTCGGCGTAGGTGGTGAGCACCGCGAACGCGATCCCGAGGCCGAGCACGACCGCGATCGCGACGGAGACCGCGGTCTCCCAGCCGAGCATCCGCCGGACCTGACGGCGGGTGGTGCCGATCAGCCGCAGCGCGGTGAACTCCTGGCGGCGGTCGGTGATGCTCATGGCGAGGGTGTTGAGCACCGCGATGGCGACGAAGGCGATGATCAGGCCGAGGGTGACGTAGCCGATCTGGGCACTCGTCCGGTTGCCCGCGACCTGCGCGGCGGCGCGGTCCAGGACACCGATGCCGGGCTCGGCGCGCAGCGCCGCGGCCAGCGCCTCCCGGGTGACGCCCTCGCCCCGGACCAGCAGCTCGTCGTCGAGCGGGACGTCGACGTGCGCGGCGACCAGGCCGTGCGCGAGGGTCAGGTCCCCGAAGCCCAGGCCACGGGCGTACAGGGCGACGACGGTGAGCTCCGCCGGGGTGCCGTCGGCGAGGGTGAGCCGGATCCGCTGGCCGAGCCGGTAGCCCAGCCCGTCCGCGGCCGCCGCCGTACCGTCCGCCAGCGCGCCGAGGTCGCCGGTGGTCACCGCCAGGTCGAGGGTGTCGGTCAGCCGCTCCGGCGAGACCGCCTGCACGCTGCGCTTGGTCAGGCCGTCACGGACCTGGGTGTGCAGCACCCGGGTCACGGTCCGCACTCCGGGGACGCCGGCGACCGACTCGACGGCGGAGCCGGGCACCCGCGGCCCGACCACGAAGTCGGCGACACTCCCCCGGTCGCGCTGCTCCCTGGCGGCGCTGTCGAGGGTGGTCTGGGTGAACAGGATGGTGCAGGCCATCGCGACCAGCAGGGTCAGCGGGGTGACCACCGAGGCCAGCCGGTGCGCGGCGGCCCGCAGGTTGTGGGCGGCGAGGTAGCCGCCGACCCGGGACGCCCGCAGCGGCAGGCCCAGCACCGCGACCCCGATCCGGGCGACCAGCGGGCCGAGCAGCGACAGCGCCGTGCACCACAGCAGGACGGCGATGAAGCAGACCGGGGTGGAGGCCTGGTCCGAGTGGAGCGCGGTGAGCAGCGCGGTGAGGACGACAGCGCCGACGGTGGCGAGGGCGCCGAAGACGATCCGGGCCCAGCCCAGCCGCGGCGGCTTCAGCTCGGCCTCGCCGAGGGCCTCCACCGGCTTGATGGCGGTGGCCCGCCGGGCCGAGATCCGGGCGGCGCCCCAGCCGGCCAGCAGGGTGGCAGCGGCGGCGGCGACCACGGGGAACGGGGAGAGGACGACGGGGATGTTCGCGGGGATCACGTCCAGGGCGACGAACCGGTCGTGGAGCCAGTCGCCCAGCGGCAGGCCGGCGGCGGCGCCGAGCACTCCGGCGGCCAGGCCCACGGTGAGCGCCTCGCCGCCGATCATCTTCCGGACCTGTCGTCCGGTCGCGGCGACGGCGCGCAGCACGGCGATCTCGCGCTGACGCTGCTGGATCGACAGGCCGAAGGTGCCGACGACCACCAACAGGGCGACGAGCAGCGAGGTACAGGCCAGCACCGCGCCCATGCTGACCAGGCGCACCTGGGCGTTGGCCGCGTCGGGGAACTCCAGCGGTCCGCGGTCGTCGCCGGTGCGGACGACGGCGGCCGGGGCGGGCGAGGTGGCCGAGGAGGTCGAGGTGGCCGAGGAGGTCGAGGTGGCCGGAGCCGGGACGCTCCGGAGCAGGGCCTCGACATCGGCGCCGGCCGAGGGCGCGGCCGGGAACACGCCGATCGCGCTGACCAGACCGTCGTGGCCGGCCAGCTGCCGGGCCCGCTCGGGGGCGAAGAACACCGCGGCCTGGCTCGCGAAGCCCTGGGCGGTGACGCCGACCACGCGAACGGTCGACGTCCCCGCGGCGGTCCGGGCCGGCACGGTGGAGTCGACGGACAGGTGGGTCCGGGCGGCGGTGTCCGCGTCCAGCACGATCTCGTCGGCGGCCGACGGCGCGGTCCCCGAGGCCAGCGTCAGACCGGCCAGCGGCGCGGACTCCCAACCGTGGCCCCACGAGTCGCGCGAGGGGCCGCCGGGGAGCAGCACCGGGAACGTCACCTCGGTGGTGACGGCCTTGACCGAGGGCAGGGCCTTGATGCGCTCGGCGAGGGCGGCGGAGACCCAGGCGTGATCGGCGATCGGCTTGGCCTTCTCCTTGACCTTCCCCTTGCCCTTGTTCTCGACCTGGTGGACGTCCTGGTCCCCGGCGACCACGATCGGCACGGCCGCGTACCGCTCGGGCTGAACGCCGCCGAGCAGTCCGGTGGCCAGCAGTGTCCCGCAGCCGCAGACCAGCGCCGCGGCGCAGAACAGGGCGACGAAGGCGCCGGCGAACCCGGCCTTGCGGTGCCGGAGGGTGGCGAAGGCGAAGCTGAGCATCATCGGTTCCACGCTCCCAGGCGGATCATGCGGTCGGCGACCTTGGCGGCGGTCGGCGCGGACATCGTGTCGGCGACCCGGCCGTCGGCCAGGAACAGCACCTCGTCGGCGTAGGAGGCGGCGACCGGATCGTGGGTGACCATGACGATGGTCTGGCCGAACTCGTCGACGGTCTGCCGGAGCAGGGTCAGCACCTCGCGGGCGGTCATGGTGTCCAGGGCGCCGGTGGGCTCGTCGGCGAAGAGCACCTCGGGGTCCGGGATCAGGGCCCGGGCGATGGCGACGCGCTGCTGCTGGCCGCCGGACAGCTGGCCCGGGCGGTGTCCGGTCCGCTCCCCCAGCCCCACCCGCCCGACCAGTTCGGCCAGCCGCCCGGAGTCCGCCCGGCGGCCCGCCAGGCGCAGCGGAAGCGTGATGTTCTGCTCGACGGTCAGCGACGGGATGAGGTTGAACGCCTGGAACACGAACCCCGCGCGCTCCCGGCGCAGTTCGGTCAGCTTGGTCTCGCTGAGCCGTGACAGGTCGGTGTCGCCGAGCCGAACGGTCCCGGAGCTCGGGCGGTCCAGGCCGGCCGCGCAGTGCAGGAAGGTGCTCTTGCCCGAACCCGAGGGCCCCATCACGGCGGTGAAGCCGCCCTTGGGCAGCCGCACCGTCACCTCGCGCAGCGCGGCGACCGCGCTCCGCCCCTTGCCGTAGACCTTGCTCACGGCTTCCAAAGTGATCGCTTCGCTCATGTCCTCAAGCCTGTCGATCCGCGAACTCCCGGGACAGGGAACGGATCACGAGCGACCCGTGACATCGTCACGGGTAGGGTCGTCGCATGATCAGACTCCTGCTGGCGGAGGACCAACACGTGGTGCGCGGCGCCCTGGTGGCGCTGTTGGAGCTGGAGCCCGACCTGGAGGTCGTGGCCCAGGCCGGCTCGGCCGACGACGTGGTGCCGCGCGCCTTGGTCGTCACCCCCGACGTGGCGGTGCTCGACATCGAGATGCCGGGGCGCACCGACGGCCTCCAGGCGGCCGCGGCGCTCAAGGAGAAGCTGCCGAACTGCCGGACCCTGATGCTCACTTCGAACGGCCGTCCCGGGCTGCTCCGCCGTGCCCTGGACGCGAAGGTCGACGGCTTCCTGCTGAAGACCGCCCCGCCGGAGGAGCTGGTGGCGGCGATCCGCCAGGTGGCGGGCGGCGGACGGGTGCTGGACCGGGGGCTCGCCGTGGCGGCCTGGGACCTCGCGGACAACCCGCTGACACCGCGGGAGAACGACGTGCTGCGGGAGCTGGCCGAAGGGGCCGAACCGCCGGAGATCGCGGCACGGCTGCACCTGTCGACGGGGACGGTCCGCAATGTGCTGACCGCGGTCGTCGGCAAGCTCAACGCCCGGAACCGGACGGACGCGGTGCGGATCGCGCGCGAGGCGGGCTGGCTGTAGGGCACGGCTCCGTACGCTGTTCCGCACCGTGCTCCGTACCCTGCGGCGGGGCGGGGGTCCAGGCAGGCCGGGGTTGCCCTCAGCCCGCGGGCACCTCGGCGCGCAACAGGTACCAGCCGTCGTCCGGACCGGCCACCAGGCTGCCGCCGATCGCGGTGAGTCGGACGGTCAGGCCGCCGACCCCGGAGCCGGGTGCGCTGACACCGTCCGCCACCCCGTCGTTCTCGACCTCCAGACGCACCGACGTCCCGTCCGTCGACGTGGCGATGCGCGCGTACCGGGCGGAACTGTGCCGCAGGATGTTGGTGACGGCCTCGCGGAGCACCACGCTCAGCACGGCCCCCGCCGCCGCCGGCACCGGTCCGTCGTCGACCTCCACCGTGATCGCGGCTGCCTCCAACACCGCTGCCGCCGAAGCCAGTTCGGCCGCGAACGACAGCCGGGGACTGTCGCTGACCACCGTCCGCAGCTCGCTCTCCCCGCGCTCGGCCAGCCGCACGATGTCCCGCAGCTCGGCCCGGGCCCGCCCGGCGTCCTGGTCCGCCAGGCGCCGGGCGAGTTCGGCCTTGAGCAGGATCGCGGTCAGTCCGTGGCCGAGCAGGTCGTGCAGGTCGCGGGCGGCCCGCAGCCGCTCGGTCACGACCGCGGCCCGGGCCAGCCCCGCCCCCGCCCGTTGCAGCTCCCGCACCAGGCGGACCAGGCGCAGCACCCCGTAGACGACGACGCAGGTGATCAGGGCGTCGACGGCGGCGAGCAGCGTGGGCGCCGGGCCGCCGCCGGTGATCACGCCGCCGGCCACCACCACCGCCGCGGCGAGCGCCGCACCGGCCCGCAGGGGCAGGGCGATCAGGACCGAGCAGGCGAGGATGCCGACGGTGCCGATCCAGTTCCGCCCGAACCAGGGCAGCGGGACGAGGGCGAAGGCCGCCGAGGCGAGCAGGACGAGCCGGGCGTGGCGCGGCGAGTCCTGGGTCGCGAAGCGGATCTGCAGCGCGCAGAAGGCCAGCAGGCACGGGACGCCGAGCCAGAGCAGCGCCACCGGCACCAGCAGCACGGCCTTGACCCAGAAGGTACCCAGGACGAGGAAGTACAGGCCGAGCGCCGTCCGCAGTTCGGGCGGATCGGCGGATGCCGTCGGCGCGGGGGTGGCCCCGACCGCCGCCTCGACGGCGAACCGGCCGTCCGGCTCCAGACCGGCCGTCAGCCGCCCTCCGACGGCGCGGACCCGGTCGGCGAGGCCGTCCAGGAGGTCCGCCCCGAGCGCGGCCGTCGGCACGCCGTCACTGACCACGCGCAGCACCACCTGCCCGGCCCGCTCGCCGGTGACGATCTCGCACCGCCGCGCGTCGCCGACCCGCACCACCGCGGTGACCGCCTCGCGCAGCACGGCCGCCAGCACCGTCCCGGCCGGGCCGAGCGGTTCCGCGTGCCCCACCCGGAGGTCGGCGGTGATCCCCGCGGCCGTGAGCAGGGCCCGGGCACTGGCCGCCTCGGGAGCCAACGAGAGGCTGCGCAGCTCGGCAGCGGTGGCGCGGGTCGCCGCCAGGGTCCGGCGCGCGGCGGCGATGAGCGGGTCCAGGACCGCCGGGTCGTCCCGGCCCGCCAGGCCGCGCACCTCCCGCAGCCCCGCGGAGAGTTCGGCCTGCAGGCTGGACGCGAGGCGCAGCCGCTCGGCGGTCACGGCGGAGGCCGCCAGCGTGAGCCGGGCCGCGTGGACGCGCGTCGCGAACAGCGCGAGCGTGGTGACGGCGTACAGCATGATGCCGCCGATCGCGACGATGAGCGCCAGGTCGGCGGTGTCGCGCACACTGCCCGACCGGGCCAGCTCGACCAGAACCGCGCAGCCGCCGAACAGCGCCGGCGACACGCGGCGGCGTTCGAGCAGCAGCGAGGCGGCGGGGAGGCAGAGCACAGCGATCGAGGCACCCAGCGGGACCACGGCCAGCCAGCCGACGGCCAGTTCGGCGGCCGTCCAGGCCACCGGCGGCGCCTTCGGGGCGATCCGCCGCACCGCCGGCGAGGTGTGGCGGAGCTGCGCCACCACCAGCGTGAGGCAGGCCGCCGCGACGGCGAGACCGGCCCCCGGCTCCGCCGGTACCCGTGCCAGCCCCTTGAGGACGTGCACCGAGGCCACGGCGGCGGCGACCGCCACCACCAGCGCGTGCGACAGCCTCGACGCGCGGTCCCTGCCCGGTGCCCCCTCCACCCCGGCATGCTACGCGCAGGACGATCAAGGACGAACCTGTCGGTTCACCCGAAGCGGGGCCGCGCCTCCGGGCGGGGCGCCTCAACCAGGAGCCCGCCCGAAGGCCCGCCCCGCCCCGTCCCCTCGCCTCCCCTCCCCTCCCCTCCCTGGCGAGCGGGCCTTCCCTTGCCCGGCAGATTGGTCTGGTCCAAACTGATCGCCGGTCGGGTCGGCGCCGGGTCGGCCGCGCACGACCCGCGGTGCCGCCGCCGTCACGGTCGTACGGTCACGGTCGTACGGTCGCGGTCACGGCCGACCGGTCACGGTCGTCGGACGAGGGAGATGCCATGGCGGAGCGGACGTCGACCACCGGCCCGGCCCGGGGGTGCCCGGCAGGCGAGCCGGACCCGTTCGGCCCGCGGCTTCGGTCGTTGCGCCGACGCGCCGGGCTGAGCCAGGAGGCGGCCGCGGCACGGGCCGGGATCAGTACCAGGGCGCTGCGTGACATCGAGCACGGCCGGGTCCGCCGGCCCCAGTCGCGCACCCTCCGGCACCTGGCCGGAGCGCTGGGCCTGACCGACGGCGAGCGGGCGGACCTGCTGGCCGCCACCCGCACCGGGCCACCGCGCGGCGCCGGCCGCCCCCGCCTGCTGATCCTCGGCCCGCTCGCCCTCCAACGCGGCCGGACCCCGCTCCCCGTCACCGGCCCGATGCTGCGCCGGCTGCTCGGGCTGCTGGCGCTCAAGCACCCCGGACCCGCCACCCCGCTGGAGATCACCGACGTCCTCTGGCCGGCCGGGCCGCCGGACTCCCACCAGAGCCTGGTCCACACCTACGTCAGCCAGGCCCGCCGGCTGCTGGCCCCGGGCGGCCCGGCGAACGACCCGCCGCCGGCCGTGGTCCGGACGCCCACCGGCTACCTGCTGGCGGCGCCCCGGAGCCGGCTCGACCTCGGCCACTTCGACGAGCTGCTGGACCGGGCGGACCGCGCGCACCGCACGCCGGACCGGGCCGCCGCGTACGAGTCGCTGACCCAGGCCCTGCGCTGGTGGCGGGGCCCGGTGCTCGCGGACGCCGATCCGGCACTGCGTCAGCACCCGGCCGCGGTGGCGGCCAACGGGCGACGGGTCCGGGCGGCGCTGCTGCACGCCGACACCGCGCTGCTGCTGCGCCGCCCCGAGGAGGCCGTGCCGGTGCTGGCGGACCTGGTCACCACCGAACCGCTCCACGAGGGTCTGCACGCCCGACTGATCCTCACCCTCGCCGGCAGCGGGGAACAGGCCGCCGCGCTCCGGGTGTTCACCCGCCTGCGCGACCGCCTGGACGGGGACCTGGGCGTCACCCCCGGCGCCGAGGTCCGCGACGCCCACCTGCGGGTCCTGCGCCGACACCTGCCCCTCGCACGGCAGCCAGACGACGCGGGGCCAGCCACGCACCCCGCACCCGCCGGGCGCACGGCACCCGCCGACCGGCCCGCCCCGGCCGGCCCACCCCCGGCCCAACTGCCCGCCGGGACCGGTACGCACGTCGGGCGGCACCGGCAGCTGCGGGTGCTGGACACCCTCGTCGCCCCCGACCCCGCGCGGCGCCCGCCCCTGGTCGTGGTGGTCGGCCCGCCCGGGATCGGCAAGACCGCCCTCGTCACGCACTGGGCGCACACGCGGCGCGAACACTTCGGGGACGGGCAGCTGTTCGTCGACCTGCGCGGCCACTCCCGGCTTCCGGCCCTGCGCCCGGCCGATGTCCTCGCGCAGTTCCTCCGGGCCCTGGGCACACCGCCCGACCACCTGCCCGCGGACGAGGACGAGGCCGCGGCCCTGTACCGCACCCTGCTCGCCGACCGGCACATGCTGATCGTGCTGGACAACGCGCGCGACGCCGAGCAGGTCCGGCCGCTCATCCCCGGCGCCCGGGACTGCGCGGTGGTGATCACCAGCCGCAGCCGGCTCGCCGGTCTGGTCGCCGACAACGGCGCCCGCCGGCTCAGCCTGGACGCGCTCGACCCCGACGAGGCCGGCCGGCTGCTGGGCAGCATCGTCGGCGACTGCCGGGTGGCGGCCGAACCGGACGCGGCCCGCGGGCTGGCGCGGTTGTGCGGCGGCCTGCCCCTGGCGATCCGGATCGCCGGTGCCAACCTGGTGGCCCGCGACACCGGCATCGCCGACCACTGCGGCGGATCGGCCGGCGACCGCGGGGCAGCCCGGGACACCGGCATCGCCGACCACTACGCCGAGTTGGCCGGCGACGACCTGCTCGGCCGGCTGCGCGTCGAAGGGGACGGACGCTCCACCGTACGGGCCGCCTACGACCTCTCCTACCGCGCGCTCCCGGCCGACGCCCGGCGGATGTTCCGGCTCCTGAGCCTGCTGCCCGGCCCGGACCTCACCGTGGACGGCGCCGCGGCGTTGGCGGACTCGACCACCGCCGAAGCGGCCGGACTGCTGGCGAGCCTGGCGGACGCCCACCTGGTACGGGAGCGGGCGGCCGGCCGGTTCGGGCTGCACGGCCTGCTGCACTGCTACGCCCGCGAGTTGGTCGGCGAGGAGGAGGCGCACACCGCCCGGCAACGGCTCTCCCGACTGACGGACCGGACCGCCTCCCCCTGAACGCCGGCCCCGGCGGCAGGAGGACGGTCCGGCAGTCTCGCCGGTTCTGCCGGTCCGCCCGGGCCGATCACCGGCCCGGGCGACAGAACAGCAGGTCAGCACGGGTGAGATCGGCCGGCACCGACCTCCCGGGGTGGGTCCCGGCCCTCTGGTCCGACTGCAGGGACCCGACCAGACCGGCTCCGTACGGTGGTCGCACCGCAAGGCCGTTCCCCGTGCCGATCCCTGAGGTGACCCGTTGCCGCAGCTCACCACGCCCCTCCCCACCACATCCCTCCCCACCGCCCGCGCGGCGGCGCTCCGAACCCCGCCCCCGACGCCCCTGATCGACCGTCATCCCCGCGGCATCGTCGGCCAGGTCTCGGGGAGCGCCGCCGCATGAGCCGGTACGACCACCTCGCGTACACCCCGGCGGTGCGCCGGGTCCAGCGGGAGATGGGCAGCGCAGCGGCGGCCGACCGCCGGCTGCGGGGGCCCGGCGAGGAGGCCGAGCCGCTCACCACCGCCGAGGCCGACTTCATTCGCGGCCTCGACGGCTTCCTGTTCGCCAGCGTCGGCGAGACCGGCTGGCCGTACCTCCAGTTCCGGGGCGGACCCACGGGGTTCGTCCACGTCCTGGACGCGCACACCCTCGGCTACCTGGACGTCCGGGGCAACCGGCAGTACATCACCACCGGCAACCTGCGCGCCGACGACCGGGTCGCGCTCTTCTTCCTCGACCACGCCCGCCAGGCCCGTCTGAAGCTGTTCGGCCACGCCACCGCCGTACCGGCCGGCGCGGACCCGGTGCTGGCCCGGCGGCTGGGCTCGCCGCGCACCGACGGCACGGTCGAGCAACTCGTCACCATCCGGGTCGAGGCCACCGCCTGGAACTGCCCGAACCACATCACCCCCCGCTTCAGCCGACGCGAACTCTCCGACTCCCTGGCCCCGCTCCAGGACCGCCTCACCCGGCTGGAACAGGAGAACGCCGCCCTGCGCGCGGAACTCGCCGCCCGGCCCGACACCGCCTGGGACACCACCTCCCGGGACGACACGGCCCGGGACGACACCCACCGATGACGACCACGATCAACGACCGAAGGCTCGAACAGTCATGGAACAGTGCCTGACCGACCCCACCGCGGCCGCGACACCCTCACGGCTCCAGGACCAGCCCACCGGGGCACCGGCGACCGGGACGCCGGCGACCGGGGCACCGGCGACCGGGACGCCGCCGACCGGCGAACCGGCGATCTGGTCCCGCAACTTCCGCCGCTACTTCACCGCCCGCAGCGCCGGCCTGCTCAGCTGGGCCATGCTGCCGGTCGCGGTCTCGGCCGGCCTGCTCAGCGGCGGATACGGCCTGGACACCGCGGGGTACGCGATGGCCTTCCTGGTGGCCCCGTTCGCCGGACTGGTGCTGTTCGGCGGGGTGCTCGCCGACCGGTTCACCGCCCGCCGGATGATGATCATCGCCGACCTGGCCAACCTCACCGCCCACCTGCTGCTCGCCGTCCTGTTCATGCACGGCATCGACCACCTCTGGCAGCTCTACGCGTTGCTGGTGGTGGCCGGAACCGCCAACGCGCTGTTCCAGCCCGGCTCCGCCTCGACCGTCCCGCTGGTGGCCCGGGACGTCCAGGGGGCCAACGGGGTCCTGCGCACCTCCGAGGCGCTCACCGGACTGGGCGGCCCGGCGCTGGCCGGCGTCCTGGTCGGCTTCGGGGCCACCGGCTGGGTGATGGTGATCTCCGCCGTCGCCTACGGCACCAGCGCGGCCTGCCTGTTCGCGCTCCGGCTCGGACCGCTCCCCACCCCGCCGGCCGGTGGGAGTCTCTGGCGCGACCTGGCGATCGGCTGGCGGGAGTTCCGCGCCCGGAGCTGGCTCTGGGGCGTGATCGCGATCTGGATGTTCTTCGCGGTGCTCTCCTGGGGACCGCAGCTGTCGGTGGCCGCCGGCGTCATCGTGGTCGAGCACGGCGCGACCGCCTTCGGCCTGCTCAACGCCGCCCTGGGCGCCGGCACCGTGGCCGGCGGCCTGCTGGCGATCCGCTACAAGCCCGAACGCCCGCTCGCCGCCGGGGCCGTGGCGATGCTGACCTACCCGCTCTACCCGCTCGGCATCGTGCTCGGCTGGCCGGTCTGGCTGCTCGCCGCCGCCCAGGTCGCGGTCGGCGCCGGCATCGGCGTCTGGGGCGTCATGTGGGCCACCAGCGTCCAGACCCAGGTGCCGGGCGAGGTGCTCAACCGCGTCCACGCCTACGAGGTCGCGGGATCCGTCGGCATGTACCCGATCGGCAGCGCCCTGGCCGGCCCCGCCGTCGGAGCCTTCGGCACCGACCGCGTCCTCCTGGTCGGCATCGCGGTCGCCCTCCTCACCGCCCTCGCCCTCCTCACCACCCGCCCGATCCGCACCCTCCACCGAATCCCGACCCGCCCCTGATCCCCGCCGACCCCGGAGAACGCAAAAGCCCCAGCAGGGCAGACCGACCTGCTCCTCGTCGGCAGGCTTTCCAATCCGGTGCTTCGTCGGGACCGCGCAGGACATGCCCAGACCCGGTCCCAGCGTGCGAAGATGCCGAGCGGCCCCTCCCCACTGCGATTGGGGAGGGGCCGTTACTGTCTGCGGGCTAGAAGCGGCCCCGGATCTGCATGCCGGCGTCGGTGTCCGGGTTGTTCAGCGCGTCGTAGACCTTGTGGCCGGAGTCGCGGGCACCACCGGCCCAGCTGACGGCACCCCTGTCCGTCACCTTGGCCGCAACACCGCCCCAGTACCTCGCCTCACGATCCCACTGGACGTTCTCCAGCAGGGCGTCCAGCACGACACCCTCGGGCATGGGGTCGGCGGACCAGGACATGGTGCGGTTCATGGTCGCGCCGAGGCCGGCCACGACGGCACAGCGACTCCCTGTTCGACGCAGTGGAGACCGATGAGGAGCCGCCCTTCTAGGAGTCAGGGGCGAGGTGTCCCGTGCTCCAGATAGGCGGTCCCCGAGCATGATCCGGCGGCGAGGGCAGCGTGGACTCGCCGGGCCAGGCGAGGGATGAGGAGCACGTCGATCTGGTCGGCGGTGTGGAAGGCGTACTCGCCGACCTCGACCCCGTCCAGGTTGATCTGCGCTTGCTCCTCCGCCGGGAGAAGGCCCCCGTCGAAGACGAAGAGCAGCTTGTCGCCCTCGGTCGGGTGGGGCGCCCAGTCCGCGACAAGGAGCCGGCCGAGGAGCGGGGTGATGCCGAGCTCCTCCTTGACCTCTCGGGCCGCTCCCTCACTCGGGGTCTCACCGGGATGCAGGTAGCCGCCCGGGATCTCCCAGCTCAGCTTGTACGTGGGCTTCACCAGGAGCACGCGGTCGGCTTCGTCGAAGAACAGCACGCCGGCGGCCGCGCGAGGCTGGGCCACCGCCTCGTGACCTTGGGAGTCAGTCATGACGATGACTGTAGTGAGCGTGGTGGCCATCCGGGCCTCGCCGACGCTCCCAGCTGAACCCGCGTGTAGGCGGCTATGGCCGCAGCGCGACAGGCTTGGATCCGTATTCGTCACCTTGACGCAAATTCGCCGGAACAAGCTGGCCGCGCCGCCTGGGTCTGACATGCTGAAGGTCCATCGAGAGGGGCCTCAAACCATGCAGTGGAAGATCCACGGGGAACGTCCCATCTACGAGAACCCATGGGTGAACCTGTGGATGGTCGATGTCGAGCAGCCCGACGGCCACCGCTGGGAGCATCACGTGCTCAAGCTGCGGCACTTGGCAGTGGCGGCGGTGGTGAACGACCAGAAGCAGGTGCTGATGATGTGGCGGCACCGCTTCATCACCGACTCGTGGGCCTGGGAGCTTCCCATGGGTCTGATCGAAGCTGACGAGACCCCCGCGGAGGCCGCCGCCCGCGAGGTGTTGGAGGAGACGGGCTGGAAGACCGGAGAGGTCAAGCCGCTCATCTACGCGCAGCCCGCGAACGGGATCACCGACTCGGAACACTTCGTCTTCCGAGTCGACGCCGTCGAGTACACCGGACCGCCGACCGAACGGAACGAGTCGGACCGCATCGAGTGGATTCCGCTCACCGAGCTGCGCGCCATGATCGACCGCCGCGAGATCGTCAGCAGCGGCTCCCTGGTCGGCGTGCTGTACCTGCTGCTCGATGAGGCCGGCCTGTAGTCAGACGCTCATGTCCCGGATGCGTACCGACAACTCGGCGGCCGGCCGGGCGGTGCGGTAGGGGGCCAGCAGCTGACGGAACTCCTGGAGATGCGCGAGCACTCTGGGGGACGCCACCTCGGCTGCCAGGTCGAGGGCCATCCCGGCCGTGGCGCATGCCAACTCCACTTCTCGCCGTTGGAGTTGGGTGCGCGCGAGCCAAAAGGAATGAAACGCGCGACCCCGCAGGTTCGCCGCCGCCTCGCTGCGTAGGGCCTCTTCGATGAGCGGTTCGGCCGCCGACGAGTCGCCGAGCTGGCCCAGCGCGATGCCGGTGTCGACGGTGAGCTTCGTCCGATCGAAGTACTGAACCCACGCCGGGCCGTCATCGGCGGGGTCGATCCGCTCGAAGTGCCGGTGCGCGTCCGAGATGGCGCGGCGGGTGGACTCCTGGTCCTGCGCACTGGCATGGCCGAAGGCTTCGCGCATGGACAGCATCGCCATCAGCCTCGGCGTACCGGCGTCGAGCCGAGCGCTGTCCTGTGCAGCCCGCGCCAGGGTGATCGCGTCGCGCGCCTTGTCCTCGTAAGTGGCCTGGAGGCTGAGGCAGGAGAGCACGTTGGCGACGAACGGCCGGTCGTCGATCTCGCGAGCCAAGCGCAGAGCATCGGTGAAGTAGGTCCGAGCCGTGCTGTACTGCCGGGCGTCGAAGTACGTCCACCCCGTGAGGCGTGCGAGCTCGGCCGCGATGCCGTGGAGACTGCGCTGGTAGTTCGGATCGGCCGTGTCGCGCAGAATGCCCATGACGTACCGCAGTTGACCCATCACGGCCGGCCGAAGGGCTTCACCGCCGTGCTCGTCGTCGCGTCGCCAGTAGTCCTCGATGGACGCCTGGAGGGACCTGAGAACCGTCGGCGTGGCCTTGGCCCCGGCCGCGATGGCGAGGATGTCGTCCAGCTCGCGATTCGGCAGCACCGAATCCCCGGTTGAGGTGACCTGGTGGCTCATCGGCCGCGTGGTGTCTCGGGAAGTGGCCGACTGACGCTCCCACGCTCGGGGAGCAAGGCCGACCATGTGACCGGGGATGCGCAGACCGTCCGCAATGCGTTCGATGACGGCCATGTTGGTGATCGTCCGACTGCCCGCGATGACTTCACCCACTCGACTGGGCGTCAGCTCGCAAACCCTGGCGATGCGGGACGAGTGGAAGCCACCTCTGGCCTTCGCCAGGCCGAAGATGACCGCGAAGTCCCGCACCTTGCAGGCGGCGACCATCTCGGGGTCCACCAGCAGGCGACTCGGCAGCCCCGCCGAAGGCGTGGATTCGGTCATGTCCGGCACCCCCAGCACCGGGAAGATCATCACTCGGTGTCACGTGGCATAACTGACCGCGAGTCTACCCGTGGTGGGTACACACCTGGCCCTTATTCCAGAACCGCCCACCCGGCAATCCTGGGGTTCCTCCGAGGGCAAGCCGGAGGAACCCCGACTGAGAGGGCGGTCCGTGCTGATGAGCCCGACGAACAACGCCGAGCTGCCGGCACCACAGACGTGGGAGGTCGAGCCGGATCTCGTGGCCGTCCCGTCAACCCGCCGCCTGATCAAGGGGATTGCCCAACGCTGGGGCGTTCCGCTGTCCAATGCCGCGTTGCGGGACGTCGAGCTCTGCGCCAGCGAAGTGCTCACCAACGCGGTCGAGCACACGGGCGCCCGGTTCCGGGTCACCGTGCGGTGGACCGGCGAACGTCTGCGCGTGGAGGTCGCGGACAACAGCGTCCGGACGCCCGACCCCGGCAGCGCTGAGGACATGATCACGGGCGGACGTGGTCTCGTCCTGGTCGAAGGGCTCACCCACTCCTGGGGCTGGTATCCCGAGGGCGCCGGCAAGGTCGTGTGGTTCGAGTGCGCCGCTGACCAACTGGTGACCGGAGACAGACGGCTCGCCGTCCTTGTCCACGCCACGCAGGCTCAGACAGCTTGCCTGCCGCAGTCGGCCTGACCCTCTCAGTCTCCACCCGGCCCCTGGGAATCACGGGCGGGTGGACACGGCGCCGGTCGCCACACCCTTTTGGTCGGCTGGCGCCACTCCAGTCTTCCTGCCGGAACCCCGGCAGGAGTTCTCAAGAAGAAGGGAAGAAGCACATGGTGCAGGACACCCCGACGGCTCCGGCCGCTGGCGGCCTCCTGGTCGCCGCGCGGAAGATCGCCGCTGCCCGGGCTCGTACCGAGCAGCCGTCCGACGTCAGCAGCGGCCGTTCCGACGGCAACGACTGATAAGGACGCCCACGATGCATGATGCCGCTTCGTGGGCGGCGCGTCTGGGCGGGGACTCGTTCCTCGCCCAGACGTTCAACCGCTCCTACGCCGTCATCCCCGGGCAGGCCGCCGACATCGCCGGCCTGCTGTCCTGGGACGACCTGAACACCATCCTCGCCACCCAGCGCCTGGAGCCCCCGCGGCTTCGGCTGTCGATGGACGGCGAGATGCTCCCCCTGCACCGGTACGCGCTACCGGTGACCACCCGCCGGTCGGTGACCTGGCACCGCATCCAACCGGCCGAACTTCAGGCACGGTTGGCCGAGGGTGCCTCGCTGGTACTGGACTCGATCGAGAAGATCCACCCGCCGATCGGGGCCACCGCCGAGGCCCTGGAACGGTTCCTCGGCACGCTGGTGCAGGTCAACGCCTACGCCTCGTGGACCGAACGGGAAGGCTTCGGCACGCACTGGGACGACCACGACGTGGTGGTGGTCCAGATGTACGGGGCCAAGCGCTGGCGGTTGTACGCCCCCACCCGGACCGCGCCGACCTTTCGGGATGTGGAGTCCCCGGACCAGCCGGAAGGCGACCCGGTAGCCGATCTCGTCCTGACGGCCGGGGACGTGCTCTACCTGCCGCGTGGCTGGTGGCACGCGGTCACCGCGGACCAGGGAACGCCGTCCCTGCACCTGACCTTCGGCCTGGTCACCCACACCGGAGCCGACCTGCTGACCTGGGTGGTGGACCAGCTGCGCTCCCACCTCGCCCTGCGGCTGGACGTGCCGCGCTTCGCCTCGCGCGGCAAGCAGGCCGCGTACGTCGACGAGCTGCGCAAGGAGATGCTGACCGAGCTGTCCGATCCCGAACTGGTCAGCCGCTGGGCCGAGTCGGTCGACACCACACACTACGGCCGGGCGGTCACGTCCCTGCCCTACATCGACGGCCTTCCGGCCCGGCCGGAGATCACGGTCCGGCTCACCGCACCTCGGGCCAGGATGAGCGAGAACGGGCCGGACGGCACCGTGACCCTCGCGGCGGCGGGGACCGCGTGGGACTTCGCCGGCCAGGCGGCCCCGTTGCTGCGGGTTCTGCTGGACGGGCAGCCGACCACCCTCGGATCACTGGCCGCTACAGCCGACCTGGAGGTGAAGGACGTGGCGTCGCTACTCTCCGTCCTGATCGAGGGCCAGGCTGCCTCCGTGGTCGGGACGGCGCTGTGACCGCTGCTCTCGCTTTGGGAACGTACCGGGTGCGCGCCGTCAGCCAGGCGGCGCGCACCGCCCTCGCCGCCGGGGCGCGATGGGTGGACACCGCCCCCAACTACGCCCGCGGGTTGGCGCATCAGGAGCTGGCGTCCGTGTTGGCTGGCCACCCGAGCGTTCGGGTGAGCACGAAGACGGGCTTCATCACGACCGCCCAAGGCCGCGCCGCCGTCGAGGCCAACGTGCTCACCCCGGAACAGGCGGGGGTGGGCCACAGCCTCGATCCGGCGTTCGTGCGGTGGCAGACCGAGCATTCCCTGAGTGCGCTGGGCCGCGCCGACCTGGTCTTCGTCCACAACCCCGAGCAGGCCGCATCCGGCCACGACCGCACCCGACTGGACGATCTTCTACGGGGGGCGTTCGCCGTACTGGAGGAGTTCGCCCAGGCCGGCCGAATCGGCGGCTACGGCGTCGCCACCTGGTCGGGCCTGAGCTCGGGCGCCTTGACGGTGGCAGAGGTTCTCGGCCTGGCCGAGCAAGCCGCCGGCTCTGCGAGTCACCACTTCAGCGGACTGCAGCTCCCTGTGAGTCTGGTCATGGCCGAGCCCATCGCCAAGGCGCTCGACGGCGGCGGACCGCTCGTGGAGGCGGGGGACGCCGGGGTGATCACCTTCGCTTCGGCTCCGCTCCATGGCGGAGTGCTCCCGGGGTTGATGACACCCGAACTGGTGGACCTCATCCGGCCAGGGTTGTCCGCTCCGGCAGCTGCGCTGCTGGCCGTGGCGTCGTGCCCTGGCCTGGATGTGGTGCTGCTGTCCGCGAGCACCGCGAATCACTGGCACGATGCGGAAAGGGCTGTGGCCGTCCCGCTGGAACGCGACCGACTCAGGAGCGTGATCGATGCACTCGCCGCCGGATGAGGAGACCAGACTCCGCATGGAGGCCGCCCACGCCAACGCGGCGGCGCTTCTCGGGCTCACCTGCACCAGCGCTCCCCTATGGGGGTTCCTCGGCTGCACGGTCAGCCGTCGGGCCGGTGACCTCTGGCTGCGGGTGGCCTCCACCGCCAAGGCGAACGCGGGCCGGAAGCGGGGAGAAGGCAGCGTTGGTGCGTCGGTCCTGGTGTCGGACGACGTGCCGCGTCCCAGACTGCACGACGTGCTCGACTGGACCGACGACACCTACGTCTACAAGGCCGAGGTCGCCGACTACGTTCCTCACCCGGTCATCTCGCCCGACCGACCGGACCTGGCCCACGATCCCGGTCTCCCGGACGAGTGGTGGGGGAGCCTACGGCGAGCCCTCCACCATCTGGGCCAGGCGGACGGCGTTCGGGTCACCGTGCGGTCCGGTTGGATCGACAAGGCGTTCCCGCGGTTCCTCGGTATCCCCGCACCCGAGAAGATCGAGCGTGTGACCGGCCACGGTGACCTTCACTGGGGCAATCTCACCGCACCGCTCGCCCTCCTCGACTGGGAACGCTGGGGCCGGGTGCCCGTCGGCTACGACCCCGGCCTGCTTCACGCCAACAGCCTGTTGGTTCCCGGGCTCGCCGCTCGCATCCGAGACGAGTTCTCCTCGATCCTCGGCACGCCGGCCGGCCGGATCGGCGAACTGGCCGCGCTGGCCGAGATGCTGCAAGCGGTCGCGCGGGGCTGGTATCCGGAACTCGCCCCGCTCCTGGCCGAGCGCGCCACCGAACTCACCGGCGTTCAACCCCCCGTCGCCGAGCACTCGGAGATCACTGCGTGACTGCCCGGGAGCAGTCCGGGCCAGCGGGCGCTCCTTGTTCAAGAGGACTGTGGACAAGGGACGTTCCAGTGCAAGGCTGCTCCCTCATCACAGGATCCAACGGCTTGCCGGCGCCCTTCTGGCACGAATCTGGCACGGTGACCCCAAATTGGTCCAGACAACAGGAAAGCCCCAGGTCATTGACCTGGGGCTTTACCGCTGGAGCGGGCGACGAGAATCGAACTCGCGCTATAAGCTTGGGAAGCTCATGTTCTACCATTAAACTACGCCCGCCTGACGAGCCGTCACAGACCGCTCGATCTGCCCTCACTGTACCCCATGCGTGACGCCCGTTGCACAGGTGGCCCGGGGTCGTGGCGGAGCCGCCCGGGGCGGGGGCGGAGGCGTACTGTGTGGGCCGCGTGAGAGTGCTCCGGCGGGTGGGTTCCGGGGCGGCGAGGCATCCTGCGGAATGTCCGGAACATCCCCTAATGTGACGCTGTCCCGAGCGCTCCGCCGTTCGGGGTGCGATGAGTACGGGCGAGTACCGGGGTAAGGATGGGAAGGGGACCGATGGAGCAGCGCGCCGTCGTTCGTTGTGCCGAGGGGCACCTGTTCAGCACCACCACGTTCCCGATGCAGAACCTCGGGCCGGGCCGGCTGGGGCCCGGGCGGCTGATCCGCTGTCCGCAGTGCGGACGGCTGCGCAGTTCGGTGCTGGCCGACGTGCGGGAGCTGTCCGCGCCGCAACTGGCCCGGGCGATGCGGCTGGAGGCCGCGGAGTTCCTGGCCTGACGGCGGACACCAGGACGGAACGGGCCCCGGGCGATTCGTCCGGGGCCCTGTCGTGCACGTAACCTCGAAGCGTGCTGCTCTCTGACAAGGACATTCGGGCCGAGATCGACAAGGGCCGGGTCGTGGTCGACCCGTTCGACCCCGCGATGATCCAGCCCTCCAGTATCGATGTGCGGCTGGACCGCTTCTTCCGGGTGTTCGAGAACCACCGGTACCCGCACATCGACCCCTCCGAGGAGCAGCCGGACCTGACCCGGCTGGTCGAGCCGGAGGGCGACGAGGCGTTCATCCTCCACCCCGGCGAGTTCGTGCTGGCGTCGACCTACGAGGTCATCACGCTGCCGGACGACGTGGCCTCGCGGCTGGAGGGCAAGTCCAGCCTGGGCCGGCTCGGCCTGCTGACGCACTCCACGGCCGGCTTCATCGACCCCGGCTTCAGCGGGCACGTCACGCTGGAGCTGTCGAACGTCGCGACGCTGCCGATCAAGCTGTACCCGGGGATGAAGATCGGACAGCTCTGTCTGTTCCGGCTCTCCTCGCCCTCCGAGCACCCGTACGGCTCGGCGCGGTACGGCTCGCGCTACCAGGGCCAGCGCGGCCCGACGCCGTCCCGCTCGTTCCTGAACTTCCACCGCACGCAGGTCTGACCGGAGCACCGGAGCAGAGGCAGAACGCGGCACGCACGACGGGCGGCCACCCCTCGACGAAGGGGTGGCCGCCCGCGGCGTTTCGGGCCCGCGTCCGGGCCCGCGTCTCAGGCCCGCTTCGGGCGGGTGACGGCGACCAGCTCGCTGCCGTCCTCGGAGAGCCGCAGCTCGGTGCGGAGCTCGGCCAGCTCGCCGAGGTGGTGCAGGTGGGTGCCGCCGCAGAAGATCCGCGCGGAGCCCTCGGGCAGCTCGCAGTGCCACTGGCGGCGGGCGGTGAGCTCGGGGCCGGGCACGTCGATCCGGACCGGGGCGTCGGCGGCCACCCAGGCGGCCAGCTGTCGGTTGACCTCGTCGGTGAGGGCGGGCAGGGCGTCGGCGAGGGCCGGGAAGTCCTCGGTCGCCTCGGCGGTGAACCCCTTCTTGCGGAGCGACTTGCCGAGCCGGTAGGTGTCGGTGCTCGCCTCGGTGTCCATCACCGAGGACGCCATCGCGAGGCTGTCGAAGTCCGGGTTGCCGAAGGCGTCGGAGCGGCCCGGGTCCTTGCGCCAGCGCGGTGCGAGGGCGGCGTTCAGGGCGAGGGCGAGCAGGTGGCAGCCGCTGTGCGAAGCGCAGAGCGCGGCACGCCGGCCGGGGTCGACGGCGAGGGTCGCGGTCGTGCCGGCGAGGTCGCCCGGGTCACCCTCGACCACGTGCAGGACCAGCCAGGACCACTCCTCGTCGCCGCGCCGGACCGGGATGTCCGCGCCGACCAGGGGGGCGCCGCCGTCCGGGCCGACCGCACCGGTCAGGCAGTCGACGACGGCCAGTTCGGTGCCGTCCACGGTGAGGGTGCCGAGGTCGGCCGGCTGGTCGGGCCAGGTGTGGTCCAGCGGGTGGAACGGCGTCGCCGCGGTGACCACCGCGTACCGGCCGCCGTCGAGCGGGTGCACCGCGAGCACCGGGGACTCGCCGGTCACCGCCCCGGCCGGGAAACTGACGTGGGTGGTGGGGAGGCTCATGCCGGGCTCCGTGCGGGTGAGGGTGGTGGAAGCGGAACGGGCCCCGCGGGCGGGACCCGTCGACCATTCTCCCCCGGGCCCGCGACGGGCGGCCCTCGGTTGCTCAGCCCAGGGTGGGCAGCTTGATCAGCACCAGCAGCGCCAGGAGCTGCAGCGCGGCGGCGCCGGCCGCCTTGCCCCACGGCAGGTCGTGCAGCCGGCGCACCATCGTGGTCAGCAGCACCGCGCAGAGCAGCCAGGTGGCCCAGCCGACGACCTGGACGACCATGGTGTCGGAGGGCAGCACGAGCGCCAGCAGCAGCCGGGGCGCGTCCGTCGTCCAGCCGATCAGCACCGCCAGGCCGACCGTGGACTTCCACGGGCCGTCCCCGCCGAACTGGCGGGCCAGCGCGAACGTCACGGCGCCGAGGGTGGCGCCGGCCAGGGTGAAGCCGATCGCGGCGACGACCATGGCGGTCAGCGCGCTGGTGAAGGTCGAGTTGACCACGTCGTCGTGGGTCAGGCCGATGCCGAGCACCGCCAGCGCGCCGTACAGCAGCGAGACGGTGAGCGCGGGCAGCCAGACCTGGTGGTCGCGGGTGCGGTCGAAGGTCGCGGTCGGGCTGCGGAAGATCCCGATCAGCAGGTCGCGCCAGCGCGGGCGCGGGCCCGCCGTGTGCGGGGCGGCCTGGCCGCCGGCCCGGTAGACCGCGACGTTGTCGTCCTGGCCGTAACCCGGGTCCTGGCCGTAGCCGTAGCCCTGGTCGTATCCCTGGTCGTAGCCGCCCTGCGGGTACCCCTGCTGGGGGTACGGCTGCTGCCCGTACTGCGCCGGGTACCCCTGCTGCGGGTACGGCTCGCCCGCGTACGGGTCGCTCCCGGTCGGGAAGGCCCGGGTGTGACCGGGCTGGTCGGCCGCGTACGGGTCGTACCCACCGGCGCCGCCGGGACCGCCCGCGGACGCGCTGCCCGGACCGCCGTGACCGCCCGCCGGCGCACCGCCCGGCTCTCCCGGGCGCGGCGCCGCCCCCCGGTGCGGAGCCGTGAAGTACTCCGGACCGTCCTCCTGCCCGTACCCCCCGGGCGCCCCCGTCGAGGGGGGAGGAGCCGACCACCCGCCGCGAGGGTCGGCGCCCTGACCGCTGTCGTATCGATTACCAGCCACGGTTCGAAGGTACCCGCCCGGCCGGCTCCTCGTCGGTCGGGCACCGGGCCGGGGCCGGTTTGCAGCGAGCCTGTGACGCGCGCCCGTGACGCGGGCCGGTGACGACCGTGCTCCCCCGCCCGGCGCCGGAGCGCGGACGGGGGAGCACGGGAGGCCGGGGCCCGGGGCGCCGCGGCGCCGGAGCTACCGCTGCGCGCTCACGGCCGGCGCGTGCACCGCCGCGGCCGCCGAGGCACCGGCCGGGCAGCCGCCCGGGCCGGCCGAGGTGCGGACCGCGCCGACCGGGAGCAGCGTCCCGCAGGCGACCCGGATGCCGGTCGGCAGCTCGTTGTCCGACTCGACGATCGCGCCGTCGCCGATCACCGCGCCGTCCAGCGCCGTGCGGTCGCCGACGGTCGCGTAGGCACCCACGATCGAGTCCTTGACCAGGGTGTCCGGACCGATCGACGCACCGGGCAGGATCACGCTGCCCTCGACGATCGCGCCGGCCTCGACCACCGCGCCCTCGGAGACCACGGTGCCGCCGCTCAGCACCGCGCCGGGGTGGACGGTCGCGCCGGGCAGCAGCAGGGCGTCGCCGGTGGGGCCGGGGACGGCCGGGGAGTCGACCTTGCCGAGCACGAGGTCGGCCGAGCCGCGGACGAAGGCCGCCGGCGTGCCGAGGTCCAGCCAGTACGAGGTGTCCACCACGCCGCGCAGCAGCGCGCCGGTGGCCAGCAGCTCGGGGAAGGTCTCGCGCTCGACGGAGACCTCGCGGCCGGCCGGGATGCGGTCGATGACCGAGCGGGTGAAGACGTAGCAGCCGGCGTTGATCTGGTCGGTGACGATCTGCTCGGGCGTCTCCGGCTTCTCCAGGAACTCCAGCACCCGCCCGTTCGCGTCGGTCGGGACGAGCCCGAAGGCGCGCGGGTCCTCGACCCGGGTGAGGTGCAGCGTGACGTCGGCCCCGGCGGCCACGTGACCGTCGCGCAGGGCGGCGATGTCGACGCCGGACAGGATGTCCCCGTTGAAGACCAGGACCGGCTCGTCGGGGCCGCAGGTCAGCCCGGAGGCGGCGTTGCGGATGGCGCCGCCGGTGCCGAGCGGCTCCCGCTCGGTCAGGTAGACCAGCTCGATGCCGTACGGGGTCCCGTCCTGGAAGTGGTCCTCGAAGACCTCGGCCAGGTAGGAGGTGGCGAGCACCACGCGGGTCACCCCGGCCGCGGCCGCGCGGGCCAGCTGGTGCGCGATGAACGGGACGCCCGCCACGGGCAGCATGGGCTTGGGGGTGTGGGTGGTCAGCGGACGCAGTCGCGTGCCCTTACCACCGACCAGCATGATCGCCTCGGTCATGGTCTGCGCTGTTCCCCTTGTGGTCTCTGCGGCCCGGCCCGGCGGGCCGATACCTCCGTCAGTGGTCTGGACACCCGCCCGGACGGCCGGCACGGGTCGACCGGCACGGAGCCGGTCCGGCGCCTACTGTATTTCCTTCCAACGCGGGCCCTGCCGGGCGGTCCGCCGGTTGGTGCCACCGGCCGGTGCGCGGCGGCCCGGGGAACGCGGCGCGAAGTCCGGTGGAAAGCCGGGTGGGGCCCGGGTGGGAGCCGGGCGAAAAGCCCGGCCCGGCGGGCGCTCGTCGCACCCACCGGGCCGGGCAGTTGTAGCAGAACTGTCGAACAGCCGAACAGCCGGGTCGGCGGTACCGGTCAGGCGTCGACGGTCTCCACCGTCTCGGCCGGCGGCGCCGCCTTCACCGAGTCGAGCAGCAGCTGGGCCACGTCGACCACCTTCAGGTGCTCCTTGGCCGCGCCCTCGTTCTTCTTCCCGTTGACCGAGTCGGAGAGCATGACCAGGCAGAACGGGCAGGCGGTGGAGACGATGTCCGGGTTGAGCGACAGCGCCTCGTCGACGCGCTCGGTGTTGATCCGCTTGCCGATGCGCTCCTCCATCCACATCCGCGCGCCGCCGGCGCCGCAGCAGAAGCCACGCTCCTTGTGCCGGTGCATCTCCTGCTGGCGCAGACCCGGGACCTTGTCCATGATCTCGCGCGGCGGGCTGTAGACCTTGTTGTGCCGGCCCAGGTAGCAGGGGTCGTGGTAGGTGATCAGGCCCTCGACCGGGTTCACCGGGACGAGCTTGCCCTCGTCGATCAGGTGCTGCAGCAGCTGGGTGTGGTGGATGACCTCGAAGTGGCCGCCCAGCTGCGGGTACTCGTTGGCGATGGTGTTGAAGCAGTGCGGGCAGGTGGCGACGATCCGCTTCTTCGGAGCGTCCTCCAGCGCCGCGTTCAGGGTCTCGACGTTCTGCGCGCCGAGCATCTGGAAGAGGAACTCGTTGCCCAGGCGGCGGGCGGAGTCGCCGGTGCAGGACTCCTCCTTGCCGAGGATCGCGAACCGGACGCCGGCGGTGTGCAGCAGCTCCGCGAAGGCCTTGGTGGTCTTCTTGGCGCGGTCCTCCAGGGCGCCGGCGCAGCCGACCCAGTAGAGGTACTCGACCTCGGCGGGGTCGATGTCCTCGCCGATCACCGGCACCTCGATGCCGGTCTCCTTCTTCAGCTCCTTGACCCAGTCCAGGCGCGCCTTGGTGGCCATGCCCCACGGGTTGCCCTTGTTCTCCAGGTTCTTGAGCATCGTCCCGGCCTCGGTCGGGAAGGAGCTCTCGATCATCACCTGGTAGCGGCGCATGTCGACGATGTGGTCGATGTGCTCGATGTCCACCGGGCACTGCTCGACGCAGGCGCCGCAGGTGGTGCAGGACCAGAGCACGTCGGGGTCGATGACCCCGCCCTCCTCGGCGGTGCCGATCAGCGGGCGCTCGGCCTCGGCGAGCGCCTCGGCGGGCACGCCGGCCAGCTGCTCGGCGGTGGCCCGCTCCTCGCCCTCCATGTCCTTGCCGCCGCCCGCGAGCAGGTACGGCGCCTTGCCGAAGGCGTGCTCGCGCAGGCTCATGATCAGCAGCTTGGGCGAGAGCGGCTTGCCGGTGTTCCAGGCGGGGCACTGGGACTGGCAGCGGCCGCACTCGGTGCAGGTGGAGAAGTCGAGGATGCCCTTCCAGGAGAAGTGCTCGACCTGGGAGACGCCGAACACGGCGTCGTCCGCCGGGTCCTCGAAGTCGATCGGGGCGCCGCCGCTGGTCATCGGCCGCAGGGCGCCGAGCGCGGTGCCGCCGTCCTCCTCGCGCTTGAAGTAGATGTTGAAGAAGGCGAGGAAGCGGTGCCAGGCCACGCCCATCGACGGGTTGACGCCGATGGTGATCGCCCACGCGAAGGAGATGCAGATCTTCAGCATCGCGAAGAGGTAGATCAGGTTCTCCAGCGTGCCGTGCGACAGGCCCTTGAAGGCCAGCACGAGCGGGTAGGAGACCAGGTACGCCGCCTCGTAGGAGCCGACGTTCTCCAGCGCGCCTTCCAGGCCGCGCAGGATCATGATGCAGAGGCCGATGCCGAGGATCGTGTACTCGACGTAGAAGGCCTGCCAGGCGATCGAGCCGGCGAACCGGGACTTGCGGCCGGACCGCGACGGCAGGCTGAGCAGCCGGATCACGATCAGGGTCGCGATGCCCAGCGTGGTGAGCGTGCCGACCAGCTCGGTGAAGAGCTCGTACGGCAGCCAGCCGCCGAGCACCGGCAGCACGAACTCGGCGTCGAACAGCTGGAAGAAGGCGGTCAGCAGGGTCAGGCCGAGGGTGAAGAAGCCCACCGCGACGAACCAGTGCGCGATGCCGACGACGCCCCAGCGGTTCATCCGGGTGTGGCCGACGAACTCGACCGCCACCGTCTTCGCCCGTTGGGCGGGCACGCCGAATCTGGTGGGGTCCGACTGGCCGGTCCTCACCACTCTGAAGATGTACATCGCCGCACGGGCGGCGAGCGCGGTGCCGATCACAAACGTGACCAGCGAGATGACGATCGCTGCTAGCTGCATCGGCTCTCCGTCTCCTGCGGCTTCCCTGGTGAGCAGTCTCTGACCCGAGTGAGTGTACTCGCCGGTAACTTATCGGGCCGACGGCCCGGACACTACCGCCCGCCGACACTCCTCCAGAAGATGCCCAAGGTATGGCGGCAGTCACGTGAGTCCCAACGCGCCACGCCTTCCGGGCGGGTCGTCCGGAGTTTGCGGCTCAGCAAAGTTGAGCGCCAGCGACTCATAGCTGTTGACGCTCTCCGCCCAGTCGTGCATCCTTGAGCCTGTAAAGCTCAACTCTTCCGTGGAGGTACCAACGATGGCACGCGCGGTCGGCATCGACCTCGGTACGACGAACTCGGTCGTCAGCGTCCTTGAGGGTGGCGAACCCACCGTCATCACGAACGCCGAGGGTGCGCGGACCACGCCGTCCGTCGTCGCCTTCGCCAAGAACGGCGAGGTGCTCGTCGGCGAGGTGGCCAAGCGCCAGGCGGTCACCAACGTCGACCGGACCATCCGGTCGGTCAAGCGCCACATGGGCACCGGGTGGAAGATCAACCTGGACGGCAAGGACTTCAACCCCCAGCAGATCAGCGCCTTCGTGCTGCAGAAGCTGAAGCGGGACGCCGAGGCCTACCTGGGCGAGACGGTCACCGACGCCGTCATCACCGTCCCGGCCTACTTCTCCGACTCGGAGCGCCAGGCCACCAAGGAGGCCGGTGAGATCGCGGGCCTCAACGTCCTGCGCATCGTCAACGAGCCCACCGCGGCCGCCCTGGCCTACGGCCTGGACAAGGACGACCAGACCATTCTCGTCTTCGACCTCGGCGGCGGCACCTTCGACGTGTCCCTGCTGGAGATCGGCGACGGCGTCGTCGAGGTGAAGGCCACCAACGGTGACAACCACCTCGGCGGTGACGACTGGGACCAGAAGGTCGTCGACCACCTGGTGAAGGTCTTCCAGGCCGGCCACGGTGTCGACCTGTCCAAGGACAAGATGGCCCTCCAGCGTCTGCGCGAGGCTGCCGAGAAGGCCAAGATCGAGCTGTCCTCGTCCTCCGAGACCTCGATCAACCTGCCCTACATCACGGCCTCCGCCGAGGGCCCGCTGCACCTGGACGAGAAGCTCACCCGGGCCCAGTTCCAGCAGCTCACGGCCGACCTGCTGGAGCGCTGCAAGACCCCGTTCCACAACGTGATCAAGGACGCCGGCATCTCGCTCTCCGAGATCGACCACGTCGTCCTGGTCGGTGGCTCCACCCGCATGCCGGCCGTCGCCGAGCTCGTCAAGGAGATGACCGGCGGGCAGGACGCCAACAAGGGCGTCAACCCGGACGAGGTCGTCGCCATCGGCGCCGCGCTCCAGGCCGGTGTCCTCAAGGGCGAGGTCAAGGACGTCCTGCTGCTCGACGTCACCCCGCTGTCCCTCGGCATCGAGACCAAGGGCGGCATCATGACCAAGCTGATCGAGCGCAACACCACGATCCCGACCAAGCGCTCCGAGATCTTCACCACGGCCGAGGACAACCAGCCGTCCGTGCAGATCCAGGTCTACCAGGGCGAGCGCGAGATCGCCGCGTACAACAAGAAGCTCGGCATGTTCGAGCTGACCGGTCTCCCGCCGGCCCCCCGCGGCCTGCCCCAGATCGAGGTCACCTTCGACATCGACGCCAACGGGATCATGCACGTCGGCGCGAAGGACCTCGGCACCGGCAAGGAGCAGAAGATGACCGTCACCGGTGGCTCCGCGCTGCCGAAGGACGACATCGAGCGCATGATGCGCGAGGCCGAGCAGTACGCGGAGGAGGACCACAAGCGCCGCGAGTCGGTCGAGACCCGCAACCAGGCCGAGCAGCTCGTCTACTCGACCGAGAAGTTCATCGCGGACAACGCGGACAAGCTCCCGGCCGACGTCAAGACCGAGGTCGAGGCCGCCATCGGCGAGCTCAAGGAGGCCCTGAAGGGCGAGGACATCGCGGCCATCCGCGAGGCGTCCGAGAAGGTCTCCACCACCGCCCAGAAGCTCGGCCAGGCGCTCTACGCCAACGCCGACGCCGCCGGTGCCGCCCCGGCCGGTGACGCCGCCGGTGCCAAGGACGACGACGTCGTCGACGCCGAGATCGTGGACGACGAGAAGCCCAAGGGCGGTGCGGCATGACGGAGAAGCCGCAGGGTGCTGAGCCCGGCGACGACTCCGCCGCCGAGGACGCCGTGATCGAGGCCGCCGAGGAGGCCGCCGCGGCCGGTGCCGGCACCGGCGACGCGAGCGCCGCCAAGCGCGAGCTCGCCGAGCGGACCGCCGACCTCCAGCGTCTTCAGGCCGAGTACCAGAACTACCGCAAGCGGGTCGAGCGGGACCGTCTGACGGTCCGCGAGATCGCGGTCTCCAACATCCTGGAGTCCCTGATCCCGGTGCTGGACGACATCGGCCGGGCCCGCGAGCACGGCGAGGTGACGGGCGGCTTCAAGTCCGTCGCCGAGTCGCTGGAGACGGTCGTGGCCAAGCTGGGCCTGCAGCAGTTCGGCAAGGAGGGCGAGCCCTTCGACCCGACCATGCACGAGGCACTGATGCACAGCTACTCCTCGGACGTCACCGAGGACACCTGCGTGCAGATCCTCCAGCCCGGCTACCGGATCGGCGAGCGGATCATCCGCCCGGCGATGGTGGCGGTCGCGGAGCCCCAGCCGGGCACCCAGACCACCTCCGCGCCGGACGCCGAGTCGGCGAAGTCCGCGGAGTCGGACAAGGCCGACGGTGGCTCGGAGAGCTGACACCCCGTGCGCTGCGGAGTCGTACGCCGGCCAGTACGGCGGCCGGCTCCGCAGCGCCGTATCCGTTGACCCGGTTCCCCACGGCGGGGTATCCGGTGGATCCGCGGCGGGCGGGCCCGCCCGTGTCGGATCCCTACCTGTGACTCCGGGAGGTGGCGGCAGCCATGAGCGGGCGTAACGAGCGAATCGACCGAGGGCGCGCGTTGCGCGACGCGGCTGCCGGGCGAAGCGAGGCAGGCGCATGAGCGGCAAGGACTACGTGGAGAAGGACTACTACAAGGTCCTCGGCGTGCCCAACGACGCCTCCGCCACCGAGATCAAGAAGACCTACCGCAAGCTGGCGCGCGAGTTCCACCCCGACGCGAACAAGGGCGACACCAAGGCCGAGGACCGCTTCAAGGACATCTCCGAGGCCTATGACGTCCTGTCGGACGACAAGCGCCGCAAGGAGTACGACGAGGCGCGCACCCTCTTCGCCAACGGCGGCTACCGCTCCGGCGGCCCCGGCGGCGGCAACTACAGCTTCGACTTCGGCGACCTCTTCACCGGCAGCCAGGGCGGCGGCGGTGGCGGCGGCGGGATCGGCGACGTCTTCGGCGGCCTCTTCAACCGGGGCGGCCGGCAGCCGCAGCCGCGCCGCGGCGCCGACGTCGAGACCGAGGTGACGCTCTCCTTCGAGGAGGCGGTGGACGGCGCGACCGTCCCGCTGCGGATGACCAGCCAGGCCGCCTGCCGGACCTGCAGCGGCACCGGCGCCAAGGCCGGCACCACCCCGCGGGTCTGTCCGACCTGCGTGGGCGCCGGCACCGTCAGCCGCGGCCAGGGCGCCTTCGCCCTCTCCGAGCCGTGCCGCGACTGCCGCGGCCGCGGCATGATCGTCGACGACCCGTGCGCCGACTGCCACGGCAGCGGCCGGGCCAGCTCGGCCCGCACCATGCAGGTCCGGATCCCGGCCGGCGTCCAGGACGCCCAGCGCATCCGGCTCAAGGGCAAGGGCGCCCAGGGCGAGCGCGGCGGCCAGTCCGGTGACCTCTACGTCACCGTGCACGTCGACCCGCACCCCGTCTTCGGGCGCAAGGCCGACAATCTGACCGTGACCGTGCCGGTGACCTTCCCCGAAGCCGCGCTGGGCGGCACCATCGAGGTACCGACGCTCAACGGCCCCTCGGTGAAGCTCAAGCTGCCCCCGGGCAGCGCCAACGGCCTCACCCTGCGGGCCCGCGGCAAGGGCGCCACCCGCAAGGACGGCACCCGGGGCGACCTCCTGGTCACCGTGGAGGTCGTGGTGCCCCAGCACGTCACCGGCGACGCGCTGTCGGCCCTGGAGCAGTACCGCGAGGCCACCGCCTCCGACGACCCACGAGCCGCCCTGTTCAAGGCGGCGAAGGGAGCGTGACGACCAGATGACCCCCGACAGCGGCCCGATCGGCCCCGGTATCGGCGAAGGCCTGCCCGGCGGCGCCCCGCGCCCCCGCCGTGCGGCGCCGCCGCCGCACTACGTCCTCACCGAGGACACCCCGGTCTACGTGATCTCGGTCGCCGCCGAGCTCTCCGGTCTGCACCCGCAGACGCTGCGCCAGTACGACCGCCTCGGCCTGGTCTGTCCCGACCGCACCGCCGGCCGCGGCCGCCGCTACTCCAGCCGCGACATCCAGCAGCTGCGCGAGGTCCAGCGGCTCTCCCAGGACGAGGGCATCAACCTGGCCGGGATCAAGCGGATCATCGAACTGGAGAACCAGGTCACCGCGCTCCAGTCCCGGATCGCCGAACTGGTCGACTCGCTGGAGGGCGCCGCCTCCGCGCTCCAGCAGCGCGAGGCCGCCGTCCACGCCTCCTACCGGCGGGATCTCGTCCCGTACCAGCCGCCGACCCAGTCCAGCGCGCTGGTCGTCTGGCGTCCCAAGCGATAACCCCGCCACCACGGCACCCGCCGCCGGCTCCCTCCTGATCGGGGGGTGCCGGCGGCTCGCTTGTCTGTGAGAGAGTGCTGGACCGGAGCGTGCCCCTGGCAGGCAGTGCTGTCGGTGGCAGTCCTCCTGGCCGTGATCGCAACCTAGGATGCCTGGTACAACCGACTTTAGAACGTTGACCACTTGTCCGGTCGACGACAGGGAGCCGAAGATGAGTGGGCGAGAGCAGCCCGGTCCCGCAGGTGGCGGATCGCGAATACTGTCTGCGGATGCCCGAACGCTCTATCTCAGGACCGTCCACGGCAACGGCCGGCTGGGGACGGACGCCGGCCCCGCCGAGAGCGCCGCGCTCCGCGAGCTCATGGACCTCGGTCTGCTCATTCCCGACAGCGACGAACCCGGCTCGCTCATCGCGGTCGACCCGGCCCAGCTCTCCTTCAGCCTGAGCTCGGCCTACCAGCGCCAGGCGCTCGATCTGCTGGCCCGGGCGGTCGCCCTGCCGGCCGACCTCAGCGAATTGGCCGATGCCTTCCACAGCCCCGATCAGGCCGGCGGCCCCATCGAATACGTCCAGGGCAAGGCGCTCATCAATCAGCGCCTCCAACAATGCATGGCCACCGGTATGACCGAGGGACTCGCCATGCAGCCGGGCGGCCCGCGCCCCCCGGAGCTGCTCGCCGCGGGAATGGAACGGGACCTCAAGAGCCTGCAGCAGGGCGCTTCGATGCGCACGATCTACAACGCCAGCACCCGGTACCACCAACCCACCCGTGAATACGTGTCACGACTGGCGAAGGAGGGTTATCAGTTCCGCACTCTGGACGAACCGTATGCCCGCCTCATCATTGTCGACCGACGCCTCGCGGTAATTCCGGTGGGCGATGACGATCTCGCCGCTTTCATCCACGACCCGGCGGTCATCAAATATCTCGTGGAAGAGGTATTCGAGCGCAACTGGGGGCGGGCGCTGGAGTTCGACGGCGACACGACCGTCCCGCAGCAGGTGGTCTCCCGGCTGCGCCAGACGATCATCGACCTGCTTCTTTCCGGTACGAACCATCGGGTCATCGCCCGCAGACTCGGCATCAGCGAGCGCACACTGGCGCGACATATCGCCGAGATGAGGGAGGACTACAACGTCGACTCCCTGTTCCAGCTGGGCTACATGCTCGGCCGGGCGCAGCACAGACCCGAATGAGCGACCCCGAGGACGGCGGGCGCCCGCGCCTGGAGGCTTTCGGTACTGAACGACGGCAATGACGGGGAGCGGTCAGCCCCAGTTCATGTCATTGGCGACGAGGTAAACCGCGGCCTGGGTGCGGGAATCATCGGCACCTGCGCCCACCTGCGACTGCGCGCTGCTTGACAGGACGCCGACACCGATCAAAGCTCCAGCCGCGACGGCAATCGGAAGCACGACCTTGCGCACAAGCTTGGACATAGGGGACACCAGCCCACTCCTTTCCGAAAGTTGCTCAAGCTGAACTAATAGCACTGGAGTCCACATGATGCCGCACATCGAGTTGTGGTGTCACCTCCCCGTTGTCCTCCGGCGGCGTCATCTCCCTGCCAGGCAGCCAGATGACAGGGCAGAAACCTGGACGCGACCGTGACCGCTGATAGACGATCAGTTCGCCCCCGATGGTCCAGCAGCAGGTCAAAAACCTGTTGCTGTACGGTCAATTCTTCACCACCACAGGGCACTGGATCCACCTGAAGCAGCAACTACTCTCAACGCCTGCCGGCACCGTCCCCCAATCCGGTCGGCCTTCCCCCGGAGTCGACATGACCGAGCCCTACCTGCGTCACCACGACAGCCAGGCCCCCGAGGGCCGGCGTGCACGCGTGTTCCTGGCCGCGCCGCTGATGCGGTTGACCGGCCCGGCGGACAGCGTGGTGACCCTGGCCAGCCGGACGCGGCTGACGACCCTTCGGACCACCCTCCTGCGCAGTGGCGCCGCCGTGTACAGCGCCCACCACAGTGACGCCTGGACCGTCGCCGGCCGGGCCCCCGAGCCCCGGGTGCCGTCGGACTTCCGCGCGCTGCAGTCCGCCGACCTGGTCTTCGCCTACGTCGGGGCGCCGCTCTCGGCCGGCGTGAGCCTGGAGCTGGGCTGGGCCTCGGCCCTGCGCAAGCCGATCGTCCTGCTGGTGGACGAGGCGATCACGCACAACCCGCTGATCGCCACCATCGAGCAGGTCGCCCCGGTACTGCCGCTGGTCTTCGACGACACCTGGTCGCAGGAGGCCCTGCACCACACCGTGGAGACCGCCCTCGACTGGGCCGGCATGGCGCTCTCGCTGCGCGAGGGCTTCTGGACCGCGCCCGGCGACCAGTTCAGCGTCCCCCGGCAGCAGCCCCCGGTGGTCGGCCCGACCGGCTACTGGCCCACCGGCGCGGCGACCGGCTGACCGCGGCTCACCCATCGGACTCCCCCGTCCGGGCTCCCCGCATCTGCCAGCCGAGCTGGAAGAGCGTCTCCGCGTCGTACAGCTCCCGCAGCCGCGAGATGTGACCGGCCACCGTCCGCTCGCTCAGGCCCAGCCGGCTCGCGATCGCCCGCTGGGTCAGTCCCTGCGCCAACAGGCGGCCGATCTGGTCGTGCACCGCCGGCTCCGCCGCACCGGCGGCCAGCGCCGACCAGTTCACCCCCTCCGCCTGCCGCCACTGCTGCTCGAACGCGTCCACCAGGAAGGCGACCGTCGCGGAGTCCTCCACCAGCGCGGCGCTGGTGTTGTCCGCGGCCGCCGGGATGACCGCCACCCTGCGGTCGAAGATCAGCACGCGTTTGAACGGTACGACCGTGGTGCGGATCGGACTGCCGAGCCGGGCCGACGTCGCCGCGTACTCGACGGTCGGGGCGTCGAGGCGGGCGCTCGCCTCGTAGATGGTGCGCATGCTGCCGCCGCGTTCGAGGTAGCGGCGGGTGTGCTCCAGGGAGTCCTTCATGTGGGCGGGCGGCCGGGCGCCGCCGGGCTGGGCCGCCCAGGCCTCGCGGCGGTGCTCGTCGGCGAGCTGCGAGATCAGGTGGCGGATGTGCTCCATCCCGGTGATCCGCCGGACGCCGCCGGCGCGGTCGTACCGGCCGGGCGCGGTGTCGTAGGCCCGGGTCAGGTCGTCGAGGAGTTCCGGGACGAGTGCCGCCCGGGCCAGCAGGCGCGCGCCCTCCTCCCGGAGGCCGGCGCCGATCCGCTCACCGACCGCGCGCGGGTTCACCGCGCGGTACACGCCGTCCGCGTGCCGCAGCGCGAGCAGCCCGAGGTCGGTCAGCTGGCGGATCGCCGGGGCGTCCTGCGCGCGCACCTCGTCGATCCGCAGCCGCCCGCCCTCGCGCAGGACGCGCCGGTACAGCTCCCGGGCCTCGGCGTCCGGGAACGGCAGCCGGGTCTCAGTCATCGCGGCCGCCCCGCATCAGCCAGCCGAGCTGGAAGAGCGTCTGCGCGCCGTGGCGTTCGCGCAGCCGGGAGATGTGCGCGGCGACGGTCCGCTCGCTCAGGCCCAGCCGGGTGGCGACGGTGCGCTGGGTGAGGCCCTTGGCGAGCAGCCGGCCGACCCGGTCGGGGGCGTCCCCGGCGGCGCCCCTGACGAAGGTGCCGGACCAGTCGACGGCGTCGGCGCGGGCCCAGTCCCGTTCGAAGGTGCCGACCAGGAAGGCGATCGCGGCCGGGTCGGAGATGAAGGCGGCGGTGCTGTTGTCCTCGCTGGCGGAGATCACCGCGACCGAGCGGTCGAAGACGAACAGGCGCTGGAACGCCTCGTCCAGGATCCGGATCCGCGAGCCGTGCCGGGTGACCTCCTCGGCGTAGGCGAGCGCGGCCGGATCGGAGACCGCGACCGGCTGGTAGACGGTGCGCAGCGAGCAGCCGCGCTGCAGCAGCCGGACGTCCTGGAGGAGCGCGATCTTCAGGGCGTCGGCCGGGCGGTGGCCGGGCTGGGCGGTGAGGACCTCGGTCCGGCAGTCGGCGACCAGCTGGGAGATCCGCTGGCGGATGTGGACGTGGCCCTCGATGTAGACGGCGCCGCCGGAGCGCTGGGGCGGACGGGGCATCGCGTCGTACGCGCGGGTGAGACCGTCCAGGGCTCCGGGGAGGTTCTCGGCCCGGACCAGCAGTCGGGTGGCCTCGCTGCGCAGCTCGGCGCCGAGCCGGTCGCTGACCGAGCGCGGGCTCACGGCGGTGTAGCAGGCGTCCATCGGGTTGGGCATCAGCAGGCCGATGTCGACCAGACTGCGCAGCGCGGCCCGGTCGGCCTCCGGGACGTCGGCGGCGGGCACCCGGCCACCGGCGGCGAGCACGGCCAGGTAGAGCTGCCGGGCCGCCTCGTCGGGTTCACCGCCCGACGCGGTGGTGCCCGGGGCGGCCGTCGAGTCCGCCGTCACCTCGAACACTCCCTGCCGGATGGGTCTCGGATCTTCCTGTGCCGCGTGTGCCCCCACAGGGGTCGATCGTGCTCCCAGCACCGACGCCGCACGCGCTCACGGTACTGCGGGCCGGCGGACCCCCTGGGCCCGGGTGCCGTCGCACGCCGGGCTTTCGGGGATCCGCCGGTGTCACGCCAATTCCAGGGTGCTTCCGGCGAGGCGGAGCAGCAACGCCTCGCCGGCTCCGGTCCCGGGGACCATCACCACACATGGCGTCCCGGCCGGCGCTCTTCCCCCCGATATGCAGGTACGGACGTACCTCTCGCATCCAGTATTGAAGAGCAAGTCACCACCAGCGGGCTACGGTTGCCCCGAGGGTCTTGGCGTGTCTCCACCATCACAGCGTGACGGCCGGTGAACAAGTGCCGCCCGAGTGCATGTTTTCGCAATTGCAGGAACCTGCACCGCCGTGCGGCGGCGGAGCCCGGGCGGATCCTCGGCAGTGCCGGAAAAGCCTAGGTCAGCGCGGTGGCCGGGCACGTGGCAACCATCCGTTCAGTCGGTGGCGGAGCCGGGTGCTCCGGATCCGGGCTGCCCGATCGGGCAGCCTCACGCGCGACCCCAGGATCCCGCCACCACCCACCGTGACCAACCTTGACCCGTACGTGACGGTTCTGCTAGGTACGGCCGGGCGGGGCCGGCCGGACCGGGCCCGACCGGCCGGGCTCGCCGGGGGCCGGACGGGGCCCGACGGGGCCTAACGGGCCAGCAGCCGCCCGCCGGCCAGCCCGGCGGCGGTACCGCCGGCCGCGACCGCCCAGGCGGCGGCGAGCAGGACGAAGAGCCCGGCCGCGAGACCGGTGAACCCCGCGAAGCCGGTGTGCCGGGCGAGCGCCGAGGCACCGGTGACACAGGTGCCGACCGGGAAGGTGTACGCCCACCAGGTCATCCCGAAGGACATCCCGGCGCGGCGGGCGCGCAGGTTGGCGGCGGTGGCGATGACCAGCCAGAGCATCGCGACGCCGAGCACCGCGACCCCGTAGAGCTCCGCGAGGGCGAGTCCGACCGGGGCCAGCTGCGGAGCCACCGGGCGGGCGGCGTCGGCGAGTTGGTGGACGGCCGTGGTGGACTGGCCGAGCGGGCCGAGCACCAGGAAGAGCGACGGGGTGAGCGCCAGGGCGGGCAGCTTGCTGTGCACCAGCCCGGTGAGCACCACCGGCAGCAGCGCCAGGATGGCCAGCAGCCCGACCCCGAACAGCGCGCAGCAGCCGTACAGCAGGCCCTGCTGTGCCACGCCGGCCGGCAAGTGCGGGACGAGCGCGGGGCCGGTGGCGGAGGCGACCAGCGGCGCGACCACCGGCAGCAGCCAGGTCGGGTTGGCCTCCAGCGGGGTGACGCTGTGCCGGGTGATCATCAGGTACGGGATGCCGGCCGCGACCGCCAGCGCGTACAGCGTGCCGACGCTCCAGAGCACCGCGTCCACCGCGACGGCGGGGCCGGTGCCGATCACCCGCGAGCCGAGGGTCAGTGTGCCGAGGCCGACCGCGAGCATGGCGATCGGCGGGCAGCCGTAGAAGACCGCGGTGGCCGGGTGGTCCAGCAGGTGGGCCCGGGCGGCGGCGCGGTGCCGGGTGAGGTGGGCCACCCGGGCGGCGCCGAGCACCAGCAGCGCGACCGCCCCGAGCGCCCACATCAGCTCGCCGAACCCGATCAGCCCCGGCAGCCGGACGGGCAGCACGGCCGCGCCGTTGCCGACGATCGCGGTGCCCATCACCACCGCGTACCAGTTGGGGCCGAGCTGGGCGAGGTCGAAGCGGGCGGTGCGGCTGAGCGGTCGTACGCCGGTGAGGATGGCCATGACACCACCGTGCCGTCCGCCGTCGGCGGCCGGTAGCGCCCGGCGGCCTATGACGGCATAGCCTGAACCTATGGCTCTCTCTCCGCACGTCCCCGAACTAGGAGCACTGGAACTGCTGCTCACGGTGGCACGCCTGGGCAGTGTCGGGCGGGCCGCGGCCGAGCTCGGCGTGAGCCAGCCGACCGCCAGCGCCCGGATCAAGGGCATGGAGCGGCAGATCGGCGTACCGCTGCTGGAACGCTCCCCGCGCGGCTCCCGGCCGACCAAGGCCGGGCTGCTCGTGGTCGAGTGGGCGCGGCACGTGGTGGAGGCGGCACAGGCCCTGGACGCCGGGATCGACGCGCTGCGCGAGCGGCGGGACGCCCGGCTGGTGGTGGTCGCCAGCCTGACCGTCGCCGAGTACCTGATGCCCGGCTGGCTGCTGGCGCTGCACGAGACCAGCCCGGGCACCGCGGTGACGCTGCGGACCGCCAACTCGTCGGACGTCGCCGGCCACGTACTGGCCGGCGAGGCCGACCTCGGCTTCGTCGAGGGACCGTCCACCCCGCCGGGGCTGGCCGGCGCGGTGGTGGCCGCCGACCGGCTGGTGGTCGTGGTGGCGCCCGGCCACGCCTGGGCCCGCCGCCGGGCCCCGGTGACCGGCGCCGAGCTGGCCGCCACCCCGCTGGTGCTGCGCGAGCCCGGCTCGGGCACCCGGGAGGTCCTGGAGATGGCGCTGGCGCCGTACGGCGGTGCGGCGAAGCCGCGGCTGGAGCTGGCCTCCTCGACCGCGCTGAAGGCGGCGGCGATGACCGGCGCCGGACCGGTCTGCCTGAGCGAGCTGGCGGTGACCGAGGAACTGGCGACCCGGCGACTGGTGGCCGTGCCGCTGGCCGACGGACTGGATCTGCGGCGTCCGCTGCGGGCGGTCTGGCCGGCCGGGCACCGGCCGGGCGGGCCGGCCCGGGAGCTGCTGGTGCTGACCCGCCGGTCCGGCCCGTCCGCCCGCACCGGGTGGCAGCCCGCACCGCGCCTGGACCGCTACACAGCCCCCGGCCACCCCAAGCATTCATCCGAAAGTTGAGCGGAATAGACTCAACTTAGTGCATGCTGTAGTCGTCAGAGACGGCAGCCGACCGGTCGCCGTGAGAACGCACCACCCCAGTTCGCCATCAGCGAGGAGGACACCCCAGCAGTGGACGCCAGCAAGTTCACCACCAAGACGCAGGACGCTCTGTCGGCCGCGATCCGGCAGGCCGGCGCCGCGGGGAATCCGGACGTCAAGCCGGTGCACATCCTGATCGCCCTGCTGGAGCAGCCCGAGGGCATCGCCGGGCCGCTGCTGAAGGCGGTCGGCGCGGATACGGCCCGGATCGCCGGCGAGGCCCGCAAGCAGGCCACCGGGCTGCCCCGCGCGATGGGCTCCACCGTCGCCGCGCCCCAGCTGGCCCGCGACACGCTGGCCGTGCTCACCGAGGCCGGCAAGCGCGCCGACGACCTGGACGACCAGTACGTCTCCACCGAGCACCTGATGGTCGGCCTGGCCGCCGAGGGCGGCGCCGTCGCCGACCTGCTCACCCGGGAGGGGGCCACCGCGAAGGCCCTGCTCGCCGCCTTCAAGGACGTCCGGGGCAGCGGCCGGGTCACCTCCCCCGACCCGGAGGGCACCTACAAGGCGCTGGAGAAGTACGGCACCGACCTCACCCAGGCCGCCCGGGACGGCAAGCTCGACCCCGTCATCGGGCGGGACCAGGAGATCCGCCGGGTGGTCCAGGTGCTCTCCCGGCGCACCAAGAACAACCCGGTGCTGATCGGCGAGCCCGGCGTCGGCAAGACCGCCGTCGTCGAGGGCCTGGCCCAGCGCATCGTCGCCGGGGACGTGCCGGAGTCGCTGCGCGGGAAGCGGCTGGTCGCGCTGGACCTCGGGGCGATGGTCGCCGGCGCCAAGTACCGCGGCGAGTTCGAGGAGCGACTGAAGGCCGTCCTCAACGACATCAAGCAGAGCGACGGCCAGGTCGTCACCTTCATCGACGAGCTGCACACCATGGTCGGCGCGGGCGCCGGCGGCGACTCCGCGATGGACGCCGGCAACATGCTCAAGCCGATGCTGGCCCGCGGCGAGCTGCGGATGGTCGGCGCCACCACCCTGGACGAGTACCGCGAGCGGATCGAGAAGGACCCGGCGCTGGAGCGCCGCTTCCAGCAGGTGCTGGTCGGCGAGCCCAGTGTGGAGGACTCGATCGCCATCCTGCGCGGCCTCAAGGGCCGGTACGAGGCGCACCACAAGGTGCAGATCTCGGACGCCGCCCTGGTCGCCGCCGCCACCCTGTCCAACCGCTACATCACCTCGCGCTTCCTGCCCGACAAGGCGATCGACCTGGTCGACGAGGCGGCCTCCCGGCTCCGGATGGAGATCGACTCCTCCCCCGTCGAGATCGACGAACTCCAGCGCTCCGTCGACCGGTTGCGCATGGAGGAGCTGGCCCTGGAGAAGGAGTCCGATCCGGCCTCGGTCGACCGGCTGACCCGACTGAGGCGCGATCTCGCCGACAAGAACGAGCAGTTGAGCGTGCTCACGGCCCGGTGGGAGCAGGAGAAGAAGAGCCTCAACCGGGTCGGCGAGCTCAAGGAGCGACTGGACGACCTGCACGGCGCGCTCGAACGCGCCCAGCGGGACGGCGACTTCGAGCGCGCCTCCAAGCTGATGTACGCCGAGATCCCGGCCGCCGAGCACGAGCTGACCGCGGCGCAGGAGGGCGCCGCCGGGGGGGACGCCTCCGCCTCCATGGTCAAGGAGGAGGTAGGCCCGGACGACGTGGCCGACGTGGTCGCCTCCTGGACGGGCATCCCGGCCGGCCGGCTACTGGAGGGCGAGAGCGCCAAACTCCTGCGCATGGAGGACGAGTTGGGGCAGCGCCTGATCGGCCAGACCAAGGCCGTCCAGGCCGTCTCGGACGCGGTGCGGCGCACCCGCTCCGGGGTGGCCGACCCGGACCGCCCGACCGGCTCCTTCCTGTTCCTCGGCCCCACCGGCGTCGGCAAGACCGAACTCGCCAAGGCCCTGGCCGACTTCCTGTTCGACGACGAGCGGGCGATGGTCCGGATCGACATGAGCGAGTACGGCGAGAAGCACTCCGTCTCCCGACTGGTCGGCGCCCCGCCCGGGTACATCGGCTACGAGGAGGGCGGCCAGCTCACCGAGGCGGTCCGCCGCCGCCCCTACAGCGTGGTGCTGCTGGACGAGGTGGAGAAGGCCCACCCCGAGGTCTTCGACGTGCTGCTCCAGGTACTGGACGACGGCCGGCTCACCGACGGCCAGGGGCGCACGGTCGACTTCCGCAACGCGATCCTGATCCTCACCTCCAACCTGGGCAGCCACGCGTTCAATGAACCGAGCCTGATGGACCCGGCGACCCAGGAGGACCGGAGGAAGCAGCTGGTGCTGGAGTCGGTGCGGTCCGCGTTCAAGCCGGAGTTCCTCAACCGCCTCGACGACATCGTGGTCTTCGACCCGCTGGGCACCGCCGAGCTGAGCCGGATCGTCGACCTCCAGGTGGCCCGGCTGGCCGCCCGGCTGGGCGAGCGCCGGCTCACCCTGGAGGTCGACGCGGCCGCCCGGGACTGGCTGGCGCTCACCGGCTACGACCCGGCGTACGGCGCCCGGCCGCTGCGCCGCCTGGTGCAGTCCGCGATCGGCGACCAGCTGGCCCGGGCCATCCTCTCCGGCCAGGTGCACGACGGCGACACCGTGCTGGTCGAGCGGGCCGAGGAGGGCGACCGCCTCACCGTCCGCGCCCGCGGCCCGCTGGAGAAGTAGCGCCCGCGGCGCCTCCCGGCCCGGGCCGCCCCCGTTCCCCGCGGCGGCGGCCCGGTGCCGTGCCCGCCTCCGGCGACCCCCCTCCCCGGGGTCCCGGAGCCGGGCTCCGACAAGATCCACCGATGCCTCCCCACCGCCCGGGCGCCCCTGTGAGGGAGGGCCCGGATGAGGCAGGATGGGATGTGGAAAGGGCGGCCTCTCATTGCCGGCCACCACGTGCACTGAGGAAGAGGACCCCCATGAGCATCGACCCGTCGTCCATCCCGTCGTTCGGCCTGCCGCAGGGCGGACAGCCCGGCGGTCAGGGCGGTCAGCCGGCGGGCCCGCCGCCGATCATCGTCCCGGACCAGGCGCTGGTGACCCAGCTGCTGGACCAGATGCAGCTCAAGCACGTCGTGGACGAGGAGGGCGACCTCACCGCCCCCTGGGAGGGTTTCCGCGTCTACTACATGTTCCGCGGCGAGCAGAAGGAGCTCTTCGCGGTCCGCGCCTTCTACGACCGCGCGTACCCGCTGGAGGACAAGGCCGAGATCCTCGACCTCATCGACGAGTGGAACCGCGACACCCTCTGGCCCAAGGTCTACACCCACACGCACGAGGACGGCGTGGTCCGCCTGATCGGCGAGGCCCAGATGATCGTCGGCACCGGCGTGAACCTGGACTACTTCGTCACCACCACCGCCAACTGGACCCAGGCCGCCGTCGGCTTCGAGCAGTGGATCGTCGAGCGCCTCGGCCTGCAGAAGGAGATCGAGGGCGAGGACGGCGAGGGCGAGACCCCCGAGGGCACCAACGAGGCCTGATCCTCCCCGGCCCCGCACCGCGGCACGGCCCGCCACCGGCACCCCCGGCGGCGGGCCGTTCTTGTCCCCGGCCGCCCACTGCCCCGAGGATGGGGCGGACGACGAGGCGTGAGGAGCCGCAATGGGTACGAGGCCGCTGCTGAACCGACGGCTGGCCGGGATGGGCACGACGATCTTCGCCGAGATGTCCGCCCTCGCCACCGCCACCGGCTCCATCAACCTCGGCCAGGGGTTCCCGGACACCGACGGGCCCGCCTCGGTGGCCCGGGCCGCCGCCGACGCCGTCCTGGCGGGCCGGGGCAACCAGTACCCGCCCGGACCGGGCGTCCCGGAGCTGCGCACCGCGATCGCCGAGCACCAGCGGCGCTTCCGCGGCCTCGACTACGACCCGGACACCGAGGTGCTCGTCACCGCCGGCGCCACCGAGGCGATCGCCGCCGCCCTGCTGGCCCTGCTCGAACCGGGTGACGAGGTGATCGCCCTCGAACCCTTCTACGACTCCTACGCCGCCTGCATCGCCATGGCCGGCGCCGTCCGGGTGCCGCTCACCCTGCGGGCCCCGGACTTCCGCCCCGACCTGGAGCGGCTGCGCTCGCTGGCCACCCCGCGCACCCGCCTGCTGCTGCTCAACTCCCCGCACAACCCCACCGGCCTGGTGCTCTCCCCCGAGGAGCTGGCCGCGATCGCCGCCCTGGCGGTCGAGCGCGACCTGCTGGTGGTCACCGACGAGGTCTACGAGCACCTGGTGTTCAGCGGCGCCCACCACCCGATCGCCGCCCTCCCGGGCATGCGGGAGCGCACCGTCTCGATCTCCTCGGCCGGCAAGACCTTCTCCTTCACCGGCTGGAAGGTCGGCTGGGTCACCGCCTCCGCGCCCCTGGTCGCCGCGGTCCGCACCGCGAAGCAGTACCTGACCTACGTCAGCGCCGGCCCCTTCCAGTACGCCGTCGCCGACGCGCTGCGGCTGCCCGACGACTACTTCGACGGGTTCCGCGCCGATCTGCTGCGCAAGCGGGACCTGCTCGCCGACGGGCTGAGCGCGGCGGGCTTCCGGGTGTTCCGACCGGAGGGCACCTACTTCATCACCACCGACATCACCCCGCTGGGTGAGAAGGACGGCATCGAGTTCTGCCGCTCCCTGCCCGAGCGGTGCGGCGTGGTGGCGATCCCCAACGCCGTGTTCTACGACGACGCCGACGCCGGCCGGCCGCTCGTCCGGTTCACCTTCTGCAAGCAGATCGAGGTTCTGGAGGAGGCGGTCACCCGACTCGGTCGGCTCTGACCATCGGGTGGAACACCTCGCACGTTCTGACGAATAGTCAATGTGCCTGTCAGGGAGGCCATTTGCCGCCTGTCAGGGATTCCGCGCGGCCCCGCCGGCCCTCCCCTCCCCGTCCGCGGTGCGCGCGCCCGGCGCGGGGAGGGCTGCGGCGCGCAAGCCTCGTGAGCAGCGCGCGACCAGCGTGCGCGGCGCACGCCCCGGGGCGAGGGGCGCGCGCTGTGCAAAGTCGCACACCGGCTCGATCAGAGCAGGGAAGCCGGGGTGCTCGAAACGGTGAATGCTTGACAAAGTTGGGTAAATCACCGACGGACCCGGCGTATTCATGCTTCTCTGCTGCTGAATCTCCAGCCGGAATCCTTCCTTCCACGGTCGGCCGCGCCCTGGACCGCACAGCCTCGAACAGCCTCGCCTTTGCCTGGGCCTACTCGCTGCTGCACGGCGGGCGCGCACGGAGCTGAAACGCGGAGCCGAGCATGCTCACCACACTGCAGACCTCCTACACGGACACCCGCGCCGGTGACCTGGCCTGGTGCCTGGGCGGCGAACCGCTGCCCGCTCTCGCAGTCCGCGACCTGAGACTCGCCAGTGCCGGGCGCCCCGGTCCGCCCGGCACCCTCCAGTTGCGCCTGCTGGGCGCCTCGCACCAGGTGGTGATCGCCGCCGGGCCGGGCAGATGCCTGGAGACCGTCGCCTGCCTGCCCGGCCGCCGGACCCCGCTGCCCGCCCGGGTGGCCAAGCAGGTCGACGGCTGGGAGTACGAGTTCGCGGCCCGGATCGAGGCGCTGCCACCGCACGATTTCGCCGCCCGTGCCCAGGAGTTGCTGGCCCTGGTCGAGGGGCATCCCCGCGGCCTGGCCGGCGTCTTCCCCGGCGACCCGAGCGCCTTCACCGCGCTGGTCACCCAGGGTGGCGCGGACCGGCTGCTCTGGCGCACCTGGCACGCCTATCCGCAGGAGGGCCAACTGGTCTGCACGCGGTCCTCGCTGGTGCTGGCCCGATGACCGCGGCCGCCGGGCCCGTTGCCGCCATAGCCCAGCACACCGGCTTTCATTCGCACGCAGGAACGATTCGTCAACCTGTCGTATCGCACTGTCCGTCGAATGGACGCAGCCATCCGTACCGAACGTCGCCTAGCGTTTGTTCGTGATCAACCATCCGGCCGGTCCACCCGCACAGCCGGGACTCGACCTCGACAACGGCAGCCCACCCCGGCCCGGGCGGAGCCTGACCCCTCTGCCCGCCCGCCGCAGAGCCCGGCTGCGCGCGTACCCGGCGCTCGCCCGGCTCACCGTGCTGCTGGCCGCGTTCGTCTGCGCGGCCTGCGGACTCGTCTACGAGCTCGAACTCGTCGCACTCGGCAGCTACCTGCTCGGGGACTCGGTCACCCAAACCTCCGTCGTGCTCTCCGTCATGGTGTTCGCGATGGGCCTGGGCTCGCTGCTCGCCAAACGGTTCACCCGGCGCCCGGCCACCGCCTTCGCCCTGGTCGAATGCGCGCTCGCGCTCACCGGCGGGCTCTCCGTCCTCGCGCTGTACTCCTGCTGGGCCTGGATCGGCCGGTACCAGGCCGCGATGATCGGCCTGACCTGCGTGATCGGCGTCCTGATCGGCGCCGAGATCCCGCTGCTCATGACGCTCGTCCAACGGATCCGCCGGGAGGACGCCGGGCGGGCCGCGGCCGACCTCTTCGCCGCCGACTACGTGGGCGCGCTGATCGGCGGCCTCGCCTTCCCGTTCCTGATCCTGCCCCTCTTCGGGCCGGGCACCGGGGCCCTGGTCACCGGCGCCGTCAACGCCGTCGCCGGGGCCGCCGTGGTGCTCTGGCTGTTCCGCGAGGAGCCCGCGCCACGCACCCGGCTGCTGCTCTGGGGCGGCTGCGTCCTCGTCCTGGCCCTGCTCGCCGCGGCCGCCGCCTGGTCCGGCGCGGTCGAGCGCGCCGCCCGGCAGGCCATGTACGGCGGGCAGGTCCGCTTCGCCGCCCAGAGCCGGTTCCAGGAGATCGTGCTCACCGGCCCCGCCGAGGGTCCGCTCCGGCTCTACCTCGACGGGCGGCTCGCGATCTGCGGGCCGGACGAGTACCGGGGCAACGAGGCCCTGGTCCACCCCGCGATGGCCGCCGGCCCGGACGGCCGGGTCCTGCTGCTGGGCGGCGGCGACGGACTCGCCCTGCGGGAGGTGCTGCGGCACAGCGGGGTCCGCTCGGTCCTGGTCGTCGACGCCGACCCGGCCGTCGGCCGGCTGGCCCGGACCGACCCGGGCCTGGCCGCGCTCTCCGGTCGCTCCCTGGACGACCCCCGGGTCCGGACTGCGGCGGCGGACCCGCTGGAGTGGCTGCGCGGCGTACGGCCCGGCAAGGACGCCTTCGACGTGGTGCTCGCCGACCTGCCCAGCCCCGCCGACAGCGGAACGGTGACGTTCCACTCGCAGGAGTTCTACGGCCTCGCCACCCGCCTGCTCGCACCCGGCGGACGGCTGGCCGTCCGGGCGGGCGACGAACCCGACGGCCTCTGGCAGGTCGAGTCCGGGCTGCGGGCGGCCGGGCTGCGGACCGTCCCGTACGCCGTCCAGGGCGGCCCCGCCGCGAGCTGCCGGCCCGGCCCACCGGACAGCCAGTCCTTCCTGCTCGCCGCGGCCGCCCAGCCCCCGCTCACCCTCGCCCCGGACGCCCCGGCGCCCCGCGCGTTCACCGCGGACGCCCTGCGGGCCGCCGCCGCCCGCCTCACCGCCCTCCGCCCGGCCCGCCCGCCGGCCGCGCTGACCCTGCTGGGGCCGCGCTGACGGGCCACGCTGACGGGCGGCGCCCGAGCGGCGCGGGGCGGCGGACCGGCCCGGAGCGGACAGAAGCGGGCGGGCCCGGGCCACAAGCGGTCGGCGGCGGGCCCGGGTGCGGCCGGTCGGGGACGTCCGGACGGCAGGTAGGGGCCACCACGGGGACCACCGGTGGTTCGGTCGGTAGGCTCCGTGACATGGAGCATGAGGTTGTCGTCCCGATGCCGGCCGAGCTGGTCCGGCAGGCCCTGCAGGATCCGGCTCTGCTGGCCCGGTGCGTGCCCGGGCTGAGCCCCGAGCCGGCCGCCGTCGGCAGCGGGCCGGCCGACGAGATCGGCGGGCGGCTGAAGCTGCGGATCGGCACCTCCACCATCACCTACAAGGGCGTGCTGTCGCTGATCGAGGGGCGCGAGGGCGTCCTCACCGTGTTCGCCGAGGGCCAGGAGGTGCGCGGTAGCGGTGAGGCCACCGCGACGCTGCGGGTCAGCACCGCCGAGGGCGGCGAGGGCGGTACCGCACTGGTCCGCTTCATCGGCGATCTGAGCGCCACCGGCCGGCTCACCGAGTTCGACGGGGAGACCCTGGCCGCCGCCGGCCGCCGGCTGCTCGACCGGTTCGCCGCCGGCCTCGCCTCGCCGGACACCAGCGTGGACGTGGACGCGGACGAGGACGTGGAGACGGAGACGGAGGCCCTCGCGAGCCCGGCCGCGGCTCCGGATGCCGACGCGGACACCGCCGGGAGCACCGACGAGGACACCGCGGCGGACCCGGCCCCGGAAGCCGACGCGGACACCGCCGCCGAGGCCGAGGAGCCCGACGCCGAGGACACCGAGGACACCGAGGACGCCGAGGACGCCGAGGAGCCCACCGCCACCGTGCTCTTCCTGGACGACCACCAGGACAACCCCGGTGACGACCTCGACGACGACCTCTCCGACCTGATCGCCTTCTCCGACGCCGACGCCGAGCGCTTCGGCCTCCCCACCGGCGGCGACCACGACGAGGACGACAGCGAGGAGGCCGCCGACGTGGACGGCCCCGCCGCCGGGGCCGGGAACGGGGCCGGCACCGAGCTGCCCGCCGACCTGCCCTTCGGCTACGAGCAGGAGCCGGTCCTCAGCGGCCCGGTCCGCCGCAGCATCGTCGGCCGCTCCGCCGAGGAGGTCGACCACGCCCCGCCGCGCGGCCCCTACGCCCCCGCCCTGCCGGCCCGCAGCGCGCGGGCCCGGGCGGCGTCCCGCTGGGGCGGCGAGGCGGGCGGCATCGTGGTGCCGGGGCCGGGCGGCCGCAGCGCCGTGCCGTGGATGATCGGCGGCGGTGTGGCACTGATCGGCGGAGCCGTGGTGCTGGTCAGGGCCCTGCGCCGACGCTAGGAGGACCACCACCCCCTAGACTGAACGCTCATGAGCAACGACCGCGACGCCCTGCTGGCACAGATCAAGGACAAGGCCGTCGTGCACGGCAAGGTCACCCTTTCCTCCGGCAAGGAGGCCGACTACTACGTCGACCTCCGCCGGATCACGCTGGACGGCCAGGCCGCCCCGCTGGTCGGCCGGGTGATGCTGGACGCGACCGCCCACCTGGAGTACGACGCCGTCGGCGGCCTGACCCTCGGCGCCGACCCGGTGGCCGCCGCGATGCTGCACGCCGCCGCCGCGCGCGGCCGCGAGCTGGACGCGTTCGTCGTCCGCAAGGCGGGCAAGGCGCACGGTCTGCAGCGCCGGATCGAGGGCCCGGAGGTCAAGGGCCGCCGGGTGCTGGCCGTCGAGGACACCTCCACCACCGGTGGCTCGGTGCTGACCGCCGTCGAGGCGCTGCGCGAGGCGGGCGCCGAGGTGGTCGGCGTCGCGGTGATCGTGGAGCGCGGTGGCGCTGCCGCGGTCGAGGCGCAGGGCCTGCCCTACGTGACCGCGTACGACCTGACCGACCTGGGCCTCTGACCCGCTCGGGCCGGTGACATCGCGGAAGAGCGGTGCTACCGCGGAAAACCGGTAGTACCGCAGAACGGCCGGGGCCGGGGGCGGTGTTAAAGGAAAAAAGAACCCGGCCCCCCCCGATGTA